>JBBTBY010000024.1 GCA_038043445.1 Spirochaetota bacterium | reverse complement strand
ATACTAACTGAATTCAATGCCGCGTGTGTATTAATTCGTATAGAGCGATAAATCGATCGCCGATGAAACCGTTTTCCCCGCAAGCGTTATGCCGGAAAAAACGATCGATTCGACACGATGATCGCCATCGTGCCCGTAGACGAAGGATGGCGGAACAGGTGCGGAAAGAAGCGATATTGAATCGAACGCGATATCGCTGATGCGTCCGCGCTCCTTCGTACCGAAGACATAGGGAGAGGGAATTACCCTCGCGATGAAAAGCGCCGGGTCGGTGCATTCCTCTATGCGAATATTCTCGAAGCGCACGTTTCGGACCCACGCATGATCGGTAACATCGATGCTGATCGCAGCGTCGGCATAGAACGGGATTTCCGCGATATTCTGCTTCTGTTTTTCCGTGAGCCCCTGATAACTTCCTCCGCGTGTGGAGCGGATTATATCTATATTCTGCAGGCGGATATCCTCGATAGAGCGTGCGTGCAGTTCCAATCCGATCTCTACGGCACGGCCGAACCCCCAGTTAAGGATCGTTGAATCGGTGAGGCGGATATTCGATACCGGGGCGCCGTTCACGCCGCCGTATGACGTCGATTTTATCGCGAAGGCATCGTCGCAGGCGACTATGAGCGAATCGGAAATGGCTACCGAGCTGCTGCCGTTGACATCCAATCCGTCGCGCCGCATGGAGAGGATGTTGACCCCTTTGACCGTAACATCGACCGAGGTGTTGAGAACGACCGACCATTGATCCTTGGGGTTTGCGACCGTAAGTCCCTCGATACGCACATTCGACGAGCCATGGAGGAGTATCGGCGGGGCATCGCCCCAGTCCTCGTGAACGAGAATTCCATTGCCGAGAATGGCGACGTTGGTCGCACCGTAACATCCGATGCGTCCGCGAACCACTGCGCCGTCGGCAAAGTAGATCGTTTCGCCGCTCGTGCAATATATGTTATCGGCATCGTGTATGCCCGGGCCGAATACCCGTACCGTCGGTGAGCTTGCGATCGGGCGCTTCGGTGCGTGTCCGAATATGAATATCGGCCGCTGAATGTTGTTGTTGATCTCCACGCATAACGATGCGGGCTTCGCCATCAGGAACCTGGCCCGTTTCCCTTCGCGTACGGCCGTTATTCCCACGGAGAGCGGACGTACGACGACATTGGTTATCTCCTCATCCGTATCGATCACCACCTGTGTGGCAGAAGCAAACGCGAATACGGCAAGCGGCATGCGCATGACGGGTATGCGGTATTGCTGCAGATTCGTTCTCGGAAAGAAATCGTACACGGGTACGACAATGCCGTTCACGGAAATCGCGATCTCATCGGCGATGCGCGGAGCGAATGGGGGCGTGTCGGCGAACGCCGAGAGCGAGATAACGGTGAGTGTGTTGCGAGAGCCTGACCATTCAAGCCGCGCCTTTATCCTTCCGCCGACGGTTGTATTCGAGATCTGGCTGCCGATCGTTTTTGCCCACGCAGGGTTCGTCGAGCGTTCGGCAACGATATCACGCCCAAGAACAGCGGACGGCGGTGTTCTATTGTACCCGGCCGAATCGCATACCCGTTCGACGCGAATGATCAATCGGGAATCATTTTTATCGACGACGGGACCGACAACATAGCCGTCGAATTGGATGAGACCATTTTGCGGCACGAGGACAGAACCGGACAGGGCGGTCATGAAGCACAGGAAGGAAAGTCCGCGAAGGAATGTACTTTTCATATTTTCACGGTAGCAGACGGTATCATTTTTGTCAAGGGCGTGCAGCCAGCAGCGAGCGGCTCCATTTTCGAAGAAATCAAGCCGCCAAATTCGTATTATCAGCCCCAACACTCTACGCTGACGGTAACGCTTCCATAGCAACATATAACCTCCCATCGTATCATAGAGCCTTCTGCTTTTCGCCGAACTTCGAATTTGTAGTAGTGCATCGGCATCGCGTAACGAGTATGTCAATACAATACTGTCATATCTTCCGGGGAGCAGTGGACGGATCGATAATTATTATGGACGGGATTGCATGCCGGTATGCGCATGGGTCCGGCGGAATTCCTGAGGCGTCGTATCCGTCAGTCTGCGGAACGTCCGCTGAAAGTAGCTGGCATCGTTAAAACCGGATCCGCGCATGACTTCTCCGATAGTTCCGTTAGTGGTGAGGAGAAACCGTTTTGCTTCCGCGATCCGGCGACGCAGGAGCAAGTCCTTGATGGATGTTCCTGTCTCGGTGTGCATTATCTGCGCCAGACGCGAGGGAGAAATGCCGAGTGAGGAGGCGAGGGCGTCGCTTCGTACATCGGACCGGAAATGCTCATCGATGTGGCGGAGCACCGTGAGCGGTATCGGTCCTGTAGTTTCGGTCCGTGCAGGAGCAATATAGAGGAGGAGTGCTTCGAGCGCCCGCGCGGAAGCGGCTTCCTGTTCCTGCGCGGAGGATTCGATAAAATCGATGAGGGCGCATACGTGCCTGAATCGATTCGCGGACAAATGGACGTGAGGGGCGCGCCGGGGATCGCAGAAGAGTGCGTAGAGCGGACTCAGTTGGCCGCCGACAGCGATGCAATCGGGATGGAACGCGATGATACGATACGACGAACGCCTGCCGCCGGTGATCGCATGTGCGTGATACGAACCGATGAAGTACACATCGCCCTTCGTAAGCGGTACGGAGCGGTCATTGATCCAGTGTCTGCCGCCGCTTTTTTCCACGAGCATGAGCTCGAGGAAATCGTGGCGGTGAACGGCGACGGACGCCGACGCGGAGCGATGTATATGCAATCCGCCTGCCGAAAGTTCGATGTGAAGACGCGGTTCAGCGTGCGGTCGTTTCATCATGTGCGGAGCCGGTGTTCTCATGCATCGGAAGTATACATATGCCGGAACACCCCGTCAATGAGCGATCAGAGAGCGTGTGTGACTTTCTATTGTGGTAACGCAGCGAAATAATTGCATGAGGCCGGAATCAGCAGCCAGACACGAATTACACTAATTTCCACGAATTATTCGTGGTTATTCGTGCAATTCGTGTCTATCCCTCTTAATTTGGCGTCAATCGATCAGAGCATTTCACCTGCAAAAAAATTCACTCATTCAGAGAGCGCGACGGCTGCGGGATCGGAAAAGAGAGGGCGTAGTCCCTGTAAAACGCCTGAACGCAGTGGCGAAATGCTGACTGCTCGCGAAGCCGAGCTCAAGCGCAATATCAGTGACGGGACTCCTGCCTGCGAGCATCGCTTTCGAATGATGGATGCGTTCACGGACCACATAGTCCATCGGCGATATCCCGAATGCTATGGCGAAGTGCTCGTGGAACGTGCTTTCACTCAGATGGGAGATGTCGGAGAGTTCACGAACGCTCATTTTTTTTCGATAGTTCGCACGGATATAGGAGAGCGCGCGGTCAAGATCGGCGGTGGAACGGCGTGCCGGGTTCTGTAAGGCGCGGGCACTTTGACAGAGAACGGCTAGCAGCGATGAGCGGAGCATCATGCCGGCATGCCGGTCTTTCACGGCGAGGGCGAGGAGGGCGTCGTACAGTGCGATGAATGCGGTATGGAGCATGTCGGTGATATCGAACACGAGCGTGCCTGCGGCGGTGAATGTTCTCCGAAGTGATGCGGCATCGGAACGGGATATCCCGCCGGTATATCCGGGAACGGACAGATCGAACACTATCCAGAAAAGCGTGCACGGCTCGATGATGTCCATGTCCCCCTGATGTTTCACGAAGGGCTGCATGAGCGAGCATTGGCCCCCGGCAAGCGTCATCGTTTTGTCGGGTAGACGCCACGATGTCCGTCCGCGCATGAGATAGACGAGCTCCATCCCGCGGTGTATGTGCTCGTTCAGCCCGATGCTTTTTTTCGGCGAATCGTATCCCGCCGAAACGATCTGCGGTATTCCGATCGCTTCGGTCTGGGCTGCCATGCGCCGTGCTGCGAAACGTTTTGCCATGGACCATCCCTTGTACACCGGACTCCGGCATACTTTCATGAACGCCGATCTCATGAACTAGATTATCATATATCCATAAGGAAACAAGCCGCCGTGTACGGAGGAAGCCATGACCGCATGCGCCATGCAGAGCAGAGAGAACAAGCTTCGGGCGATACGCTTTGAGCGCCCGGATATCATCCCGATGCATTTCGGTATCAATGCCGCGTGCTGGCATCATTATGAGCAGGCGGCGCTCCTCGATCTTATGGAATCGCATGATCTTCTGTTCCCCGGTTTCAAGCGTCCGGAGAGCGGTGTCATCGTCCCCTATTTCGGGGCGAATGCCCGCGCGTCTGAACCCTATACCGATCCCTGGGGCTGTATATGGCATACTGCTGATGACGGCATTACCGGCACCGTGCATATGAACCCCCTCGCATCATGGGACAGATTTGACGATTATCACTCCCCCGATCCGGCAAAGACCGATGGCACCTATCCCATCGACTGGGAAAAGACAGGAGCGTATGTGAAGCAGGGCAGGGCAGAAGGGCGCTTCATTGCCGGCGGGCTTCCGCATGGGCATACCTTCCTCAGGCTGCAGGATATACGTGGCTATACGAACCTTATCATGGATATGGCGGATGAGGATGCGCGGCTGATGAAGCTCATCGATATGGTCTCCGATTTCAACACCGAATACATACGCCGATGGATCGATATTTCACCGGACATGCTTTCATTCCCCGAGGACCTCGGCATGCAGGTCGGCCCCATGCTCTCGCCCGATATGTTCCGGAAATTCATCAAGCCCGCGTATCAGCGCATGATGAACATGGCGCGCGACAAGGGCATCATCGTTCACATGCATTCCGACGGCGACATCCGTTCGCTCGCGGATGATCTTGTCGAGGGCGGCGTTGAGGTGATCAATCTGCAGGACCTTGTCAACGGCATAGACTGGATAGCCGAGCGTTTCGCCGGGCGCGTCTGCGTCGATCTCGATATCGACCGCCAGAAGATAACGCCGTACGGGAGCCCCGCTGACATCGATGCGCTCATCCGTGAAGAGGTGATGCGTCTTGGTACGAAGGAGGGCGGGCTTATGATGATATACGGACTTTACCCCGGTGTGCCGCTTGAGAATGTGAAGGCGCTTATGGACGCGATGGAAAGATATGCAGTACTATAATATCAACCGGCAAAATCGACTCGATGTCCTGAGCGGTATGGAAAGATATGCTGTTCAGTGAATGATCGGCATTCTTTGCGACGTCAATATAGTCCACCAAAAAGACAATCTGATATGTGTCCCTGTCATCGTACGGGGCTTATATTTCAGACATTCCGAGAACCGCCGAATACGGCAGGGAGTGTTAGATGGAATTCACGAAATTAAGCAGGGGTGATTATGAACGGCAGACCGCCGCGACGCGCGATGAGCGCATGCAGTGGTTCCGTGATGCGCGTTTCGGCATGTTCGTGCATTACGGTCTTTATTCGATCATGGGGCGTCACGAGTGGGCTATGGCGCTCGAGAATTTCCCTATAGCCGAATACGAGAAACTGGCGGGAAAATTCAACCCGAAGCCGGGGGCGCCTCGGGAGTGGGCCGCTCTGGCGAAGAAGGCGGGGATGAAATATATGGTGATGACCACCCGCCATCACGAAGGGTTCAGCCTCTGGGATTCCAAGGTCAATCCGTATAACGCGATGAACTTCGGTCCCAAGCGCGATATCGTACGCGAATTCGTCGATGCATGCCGTGAATTCGGCCTCCGCATCGGTTTCTACTCATCGCTCATGGACTGGCATCATCCCGACGCCTGGCGCGCTGCCTTCGACACAGAAGCGCGCGCACGGTTCACGAAGTATATCAAGGAAATGAACCGCGAGCTCATGACGCAGTACGGTAAGATCGATGTGCTCTGGTACGATGTGTCCGCGCCGATGGAATCGTGGGAAGGATGGGATTCGCTTGAGCTGAATCAAATGGTGCGATCGCTTCAGCCGCATATCATCATCAACAACCGCAGCAAGCTCCCCGAGGATCTCGGTACGCCTGAGGGTCATATCACCGCCGAGGACCGCGACTGGGAAGCGTGCATGACGTTCAATGATCTGAGCTGGGGCTATGTGGATGCCGAGCAGGCGCTCCCGTACAGTTATACCCCGCAGCGCATCGTGAAGATGCTCAATACGGCGACGGCAGGGAAGGGGAATCTTCTCCTCAATATCGGACCGGCTCCCGACGGTTCGGTGCCTGCTGATGCCGTTGCGCCGCTCACCAAGGTCGGTCAATGGATAGCGGAGAACGGTCCGGCCGTGTACGGGAAAAAAGATAAGACCGTTCCCTGGGGCGCGAACGGCGTCTGTGGAACATCGCTCTCCGGAAATACCGTGTATCTCTGGAATTGGATATGGCCGAAGGGCGGTGAGATGGGTGTCGGCGGATTCTCGACGCTGCTCAAGTCGGTCACACTCCTGAAGGACGGATCATCGATAGCGTTCGAGCAGAAAGGACATCGCATTATCCTGAAGGGGCTCCCGGAGAAGTCTCCCGACAGCGTGCTCGGCATTGCCGTCATCGCGCTTGAGTTCGCCGAGAAACCGGAGTTCAAGCGAGCGAGCTATTATCCGCAGCTTCACGGAGGCACGGATGTTTCCGGCGGGAATATATAAAGCGACGGTCATCGTAAAAATGCGTTGAGCATCTTGCACGATATCGAGGCGGTTGTATAATCATCGCGTATGGATATTGTGCAACGCCATTCAATTCCCGCAAAATGCCGTGAGCGCTTTCTCCCGCTTTCGGGCAAGCCCGGTGATATCCTTCGTGCGCGCGGAATATCGCTTGCCGGTATCAGCGATATTGCCGCCGGTTATGATATCGGACGTCCATCTTCGACTTTCCATATCGCGCTTTATACATTTGCGGGCGGCGGCGTGCTCAGCACCGAAACCGGTGAACGTCAGCTCGCGCAGGGTGATCTCCTGCTCGCACCGAAGGGATGCGCATACCGATACCATGCGAAGCGGACATGGGGCATAGCATGGCTTCATATCGATAAGCCTTCGTTCCCGAAGGATATCATCGTGCGAGCCTCACCGTCGTTCCGCGCCGTCATGCAGGCGATGGAGGGCTATCTCTACGAAACAGCGAGCGGTGTTGAGCACAGGTCCGCGCTCTATGCCTCGCTCATCGTCGATGCCTTGAACGAAGCGATAATGCCGCGGGATGCGGATGATGCCGTACGTGACCGTTTTTCCGAGCTGTGGCGTGCGGTGAACGCTGATATAAGGATCGCGTGGGATGCAAAGGCCCTTGCGGAGCGTATGTCGCTGTCGTCCGCGCAGTGTACGAGGCTCTGTAAACGTATCTTCGGAAAACCGCCGATGCAGATGGTGACATCGTTTCGGATGAAACGCGCCGAGGAGCTTATCGCTGCTTCGGATTATCCCCTTGCGGATATCGCCGAGGCGGTGGGCTACACCGATGTGTTCGCGTTCTCAACAGCGTTCAAACGCGTTATCGGCATTGCGCCTTCCGCTGTTCGCAGAAAGGGCAATGGATGATCCTTTATATGCGCCGCAGACGTCTTTTCGCTACGTCGGAATATTCATACGCATCAGGTGCGGTGAAATTCTTGTCTTCTGCTGATTTCATGAGCGCACGCGTATAGCTTGTGCCTATCGTATTTCCGACCGGGCGCAGCATGACATAGCGATATTTTGACCAGTATTCATCCTTGCGCGGACCTTTCCCGGCGAGGAATGCTTTCGCGCGCAGCGACGCGAGGTTCTTTTCATCGATGATGACGCTCCGACGCCAGTTCTTGCTGACGAGGAAATAATCCTTAAGCCCGCGCTCGAGATAGAACGGTTCGAATTCAGCGGCGAGCTTTTCATACGATATCTGCCCGACCTGATAGAGCGCGTACATCTGCTGCCATTTGATCGTCGTTTCCCCGCCAATGTTGACATTGAAACCCGGCATGACGCCGTCAGCATGCGGCTGGAAGTATTTCAGTATGCCGACACCCTCCACGCCTTTGACGCACGGTATCCATCCGATCATTTCATTGAGCTTGATATTGTTCTCTTTCGATGACATGAACAGCATGAAATCGATGGCCGCTTTTCTCCGTTCCGGTGCGCTCTCGGGGGTGGGACAACCGAACATGAATCCGGTCGCCGGGTCTTCGAATGCGGGGCCTTCCACGAATTGTCCGTATTCAGGATCATCTTTCGACGGTATGGGGAATTCCATGATGCCGACATCGAAGCCGTTGTCCTTGGCCTGCTCTTCGAGCATCTGCGCATCCCAGGTGCCGGTGGAGAGGAAAATACCGCGCTGCTGCACGAAGAGGAGCACGCCGTCATCGCGGTTAAGCCCCACGAATCCCGGTATGCAGTGCTTGGTGAAATTCGACACCAGTGCGAAGCGCGCACGGTACGGCGGATAATTAAAGCTTACTTTTTTTGTCTTAAAGCCGATGAATACCTCGGTGAAATCCACCGTGCAGTCGTGATTGAAATCTATGATCTGACGCGCCTTGGATGTCATGACGTTGAACATATTGTTCTCGATGGCGCCCATTTGATATTGTGAATTAGCGATAGGCACATATTTCGGGACTATTTTGAGCAATTCACCGGACTTTGTTCTGCACTCGGCTATCTCTTTTTCAAGCACCGCTTTCTGATCGGCGGAAGCGGACACGAGCTTTTTTTCAGCGGTCTGTATGCGGGCCGCATATTCGTTCAGTATCTTCCTGTTGGGCTTGCTGATGAACTGATGAGCCGATATCTTCTCGCAGGCGTCCATGAATTCGCGCCAGTCCTTCGGGGCGTTCGTATAGCCGGCGAGCTTGGAGAGGAGCGTCTTGTTGTAATACATACGCACGAGGAATTGCGAGAGACCGATGCCCATGTATTCCTGTACTTCCGGTATGTATGCGTTCTTAAGCCCGTCCTTCGTCGTGTCGCGCAGCGATACTCCCGCGAACTCATTGTTCTTATTGTACGGGTTGGGCTGCGTTACATATTCGGTGAGGGGTACGAAATAACGCATGTAATACGTGACCATGAGGGGCTGGGCCACTTTGCCGAGCTCCATGAGATCGGCCGGTGTGCCGCCGACCATCTGCGTGGTGAACCACTGATTGTAGGTGGTCTCCGGCACGGCGTTCTGTGCTATGACCACGTTGGGATGGAGCTTCTGATATTCCTTGGCCATGTAGATGATGCCGTCGCGTACGCCCGGCTCAAGCTGCCAGTGGGCGATGCGTACGGTTATTGTTTTGCCCTGCGCGCCTTTCGGTATGCGAATGCTTGCACCGACGGTAAGCTTCGAGTTTTCGGTGACGTCGGGATAATTGATGTCGACTATCTTCTGCACGGTCGTGCTGTACGCCTTCGCGATGGATGCGACCGTGTCTCCCGGCTGTACCGTATAGTTCACGTCCCTGCTTATCGTGATATTATTGAGCGCGACCACGACAGCCGCGGCGGCGAACGCTATCACGATGGCGATGATGCCGATATATTCCTTGATCTTTCCAAGAACTGTCCCGGCTTTCATGTGCAACTCCTCGATCGGGGTATCATTCCGGCAGTGTACAGCGATGTGCAGAAAAAAACAATCGCGACGGCGGTGGATATTATCCCTGAATTTTGTGCTTCTTCAGTATCTTGTCCACATCAATGAGGTGATGCGCTTTCTTCCCTTCCACTTGCGATAAGAGCGAATAGCCGCAGGGTACCACGAAGAGCGTGAGCACCATCGATACTATCATGCCGCCGAGTATGGTAACGCCCATCGGGATGCGGCTTTCCGCGCTTGGTCCCAGTGCGAAGGCTATCGGCACCGCGCCGGCGATGACCGCCATGGACGTCATGAGAATGGGGCGCAGACGTATCGGACATGCCTTGAGCAGCGCCTTTGTCACGTCGCCTTCTCCCTCTTCACGTATCCTGTTCGTGAAATCGACGAGCAATATCGAGTTCTTTTTCACGAGACCCATGAGGAGGATAAGGCCGATAAGGCTGTAGATGTTGAGCGACTGGCCGGTCAACTTCAATCCGATGAACGCACCGGTGAACGTGAACGGGAGCGCAAGGAGAATGGATATGGGGTCCACATAACTGTTGAACTGCGATGCCAGCACCATATAGGCGACGATGATGCCGAGGAGCATCGCAAAATAGAGGTCATTGAACGACTGCTGGAAGGTGAGGGCATTGCCGCCGAGGGAGATGTAGTATCCCGGAGGCAGTACCTTCCGTGCCGTGGCTTCAACGGTATCGAGCGCCGTCCGCTGCGATTTTCCCGGTGCAACGTTCGCGGAGATGGTTATCGCGCGCTGGCGGTTCTTTCGCTGTATCGACTGCAGGACCGGTTTGATCGATATCTTGACGACATCGGAGAGGGGAATGAGCTCGCCGCGATTGTTGCGTACGTACAGCCCGCGTATGCGCTCCATCTTGTCGCGCTTGTCTTCCTTCAATTTGACGCGTATATCGTAGCGGTGACCGTTCCTTGCATAATCGCCGACGACGACACCGCCTATCATGGCGTTGATTATCTGCCCGATGGAGGCTACGCTCACGCCGTAGGCCGCGGCGCGATTGCGGTCCGGGACCACCTGTATCTCCGGCATGCCGAGGCGATAGCTCGTATCGAGGTCGGACACAAGCCCGGTCTTGCCGAGAGCATCCATCATCGTCTGTGAGTTCGAGACGAGATTTTCCCATTCCGGTCCCTGCACTGAGAATTCCACCGGGCGTCCGCCGCCGACACCGAAACTCTGCACGGAGGGATCGAACATGGTGAGCCGCGCATTGGTTATGAATTTCAATTCCGTGCGGCATAGAGCCATCATGTCCTGTGCGGTCGGCGCTCTGCCGAGCTTCTTGTTCCATCCGCGCTTTCCCTTCTCCTTCATCGAAACCATGACCATGCCTGAGCTTGCATCGCCGCCGCCGAAACCGCCGATGATGGAGAAGTAGCGATCGACCTCCGGCCGTTTCGCCAGGTATGCCTCGACCTCCCTCGTCCGTTCATCCGTGAATTCGATCGATGATCCGGGTCTGGTCTGCAGGCGTATCATGAAGCGCCCCATGTCCTCCGTCGGCATGAATTCCTGACGAAGCGTGGGAACGATGAGAAAGCTCAATCCGAAGAAGGCGAACGCACCGGCTATCACTTTCCAGCGGTGCCTGAGGAACACGCTGAGCACGGCATGGTATTTTTCTCTGAGCCACTGGAGCGATCCCTCGACCGCTTTCCCGAAGAACGTAACGCGCGGGGCAACGGTGAGGAATTGCGAGCAGCGCATCGGTGTGAGGGTGATCGCCTCGAGGAGCGAGAGCATGACGGCGATGCCGACGGTTACGCCGAACTGGAAGAAGAAACGTCCGATGACGCCCTGCATGAACACGACCGGGAGGAATATGGCGAGGATGGCGATACTGGTGGCGATGGCAGGGAAGGTTATCTCACGTGCCCCGACGACGGCGGCATCCACTTTCCCCATCCCGTGTTCGCGATGCCGTATGATATTTTCCATCATCATGATGGCGTCGTCGACGACGATGCCGATGACGAGGCTTAAGGCAAGGAGGGTGAATGTATTGAGCGTGAAGCCGGAGAAGTACAGGAATATGAACGTGCCGACGACGGAGGTGGGTATCGCGAGAAGGACGTTGAACGTGGATGAGAACGATCCGAGGAACACCCAGCAGACGAGCGCGGTGAGTATTATCGCAAGGATGAGCGTAAAGCGCATGTCATCGAGCGCGCGTTCGGTGTATTGGCTCGAGTCGAAATTGACCGCTATCTGCATGCCGGCGGGCATCATTTTCCCGAGCTCTTTCACTTTTTTGCGCACGGACTTCGCGACATCGACCTCGTTCACCCCGCGCTGCTTGATGATGCCGAGGCTTACTGCGTTGCGCCCCATGGCGCGGCTTATGCTCCGAATATCGGCGGTGCCTTCCAGGACATCGGCGACCTGCCCCACCTTGATCGGCAGATAGTTCGGCTGACCGCCGCGAGTGCTTATCGTGAGCCGCTTGAATTCGTCGACCGTCGAGGCTTCGCCGAGCGTACGGACATTGAATTCCTTCGCGCCGGACTGCACATAGCCGGCGGGCGCTTCCGAGTGCTCATTGGCGACCGTGTTGATGATATCCACGACCGAAAGATCATATCTGCGCAGGGCCGCGTCATCTATCCACACGCGGAGATTGGGGTCGATGTATCCGCCCGTCGTCACGTCGCCGACACCGGCGATCTTGGTGAATTGATCGCGCAGCACATCGCGCACATAGGACATGAGGTCCTTGCGTGCTATCGTCTCGCTTTCGAGCGTGAGGAACATGATGGGCTGATCTTCGGGGTTCGTTTTGGTGATGGATGCCGGGTCGAGGTCCTTGGGCAGCCGCCGCTGCACCTGCAGGAGTTTCCCCTGTACGTCCTGCTGCGCCACGCTCATGTCTCGCCCCATCTCGAATTCGATGGTGACACGCGCGCCGCCGTACCGCGTGCTTGAGGTGATGAGCTTCACGCCGGGTATCGTCATGAACGCGCTCTCGGCGATATCGACGACATCGGTCTCCATTATCTCGGGCGATGCGCCGGCCATGGAGAAGGAGACGGATATGATGGGGGCATCGACGTCGGGGAGCTTGCTCACGCCCATGCGAACGAACGCAATGCCGCCGAAGACGATGAGCGCGAACATGAGCATCCACGCGAATACGGGGCGCTTGATGGAAAGATCGGATAATGTCATGGGGTGCCGCCTAATTGCCGCGTATGCGGTCGATGAGTCGTGTGCTTATCGATTCGAGCTTGATCAGATCGCTTTTTGCGGTGAAGCGCATGCGGTCAAGCGTCCGCTTCGTATCCTGGTACGATATGAGCGCCGTAAGGACATCCTGTATCTTTACCAGGCTGTAATTATAATCGTTCAACGTCTCGCGGTAATTGCGCTCGGCGAGTTCCGATGCCTTGGTCAGCGCGGCGAGCTGCGCGATATCCGCAGCCGCCACGTGATGGAGGGATGTGATGTCGCGTTCGGCCGCCCGAAGCGCCTGCGCATAGACGAGGGATGCCTGCCGTTCGAGCGATTCTATTTCGCGCATCTTCGAAAGGAAGACACCCGCGGTGTCAAGGGCATAGGAGAAGGTGAGCTGTACGTCCCATGCGACATCGGCAGAAGACCCCGATGCCGTGCCGCCGCGGTTCGCATAGGCGTTCACGCCGACGTCGACGCTCGGGAAGAGCGCCGCGCGGGCAATGGCGGTGTTCGCTTTTGCTGCATCCCATTTCTTCTGCAGTGCGCGCACATCCGGGCGCTTCGCTGCAAGCGAACGATATGCGAGCTCGTTGTCGAGCGTGAGGTCAAGCTCCGCAGCATCGGAGAGGGTCGTCGCGCGATCGAGCTTTGTGAGGAATGAAAAGACATCGCGTGCGCTTTCGCACTGTGCGGACACCGCTTCAAGGACGGCTGAGAGCTGCGCGCGGGCCGCCTCAACGGTAAGCACTTCCGTCGGGCGCGAACGGCCGATGGCGACGCGCCGCTTGAGGTCATTGATGCGGTCATTATACGCTGCATCCTGCTTACTGAGGAGCTCACGGTCGTTCTCGAGCGCGAGCACGCTGTAGAAGACGGCGGCGGTATCGGCATAGAGCGCGAGGAAAAGCCAGTCGCGGTTCTCTTTTTCCGCAGCGAGATTATTGTTCGCCGCATCGAGGGCTGCGATATATCGGAAACCGCGGAATATCGGCTGCGTAACGCTCAGTTTGATGCCCTGCGCATCGGCATTGCCGTACGAACTGTTGGCAAGCCCGTCGTGGGCGATATTGTTGCGGAGCAGTATCGACCCCGAAGCGGCGACCGTAGGGAAAAATGCGCCGAACGCCTGCGCCGCGCGCTCTTCGGTCTGGGTGAGCGTTTCTCGCTGGATGAGCACGGCGTCATTGGTCCGGGCGGAAGCGAAACATTCGGCGAGGGTACGTGCCTCCGCGGCGAACGCGAGTGGAGCGCAGATGAGCAGGAACAAGGGTTTCACGCGCGATTCCTCAGGAAAGATGTCCGCCGCGCCTTGACAAGAACGGCAGTAGGGGTATTATAGTAATAAATGTTACTAAATGCAAGCCACGGGCGGGCGGCATCGTCCGATTTCATCCAGCATCTGTTCCATGGGCAGCCGCTCCTCATGCGGCGTATGCTCGGCGACTTCGAGGAGTCGGTCACGGGGAAGCGGTTGAAGCGTACCGAGCGGCGGGCACTGTTCGCCCTGCTCCGTACGGAGGCAATGACCGCCACGGCGCTTGCCAATCATTTATCCATAGAGAAGGGGGCGCTCACGCCCCTTGTCAATCGCTTTATACGTTTCGGCTATGTCCGCAAGACGAGGAGCCATATTGACCGTCGGGCGGTTTCGATAACGCTTACGCCGGCAGGGAGGGCGACGGCACTTCGTGTCCGCGCGAAGGTGCATGCGCATATCAAGGCGAAAATAGCGCTCTTATCGGTGTCCGACCGCCGCCGTCTTCGGGCTGCGGTGGCTGTGATGTATTCCCTCGCGGAAAAGATCATGTTGAAATAAAACGCCGTGCATGGTACACTTGAGGCAGAAAGCAAGCAACGGATACAACCCCATACCATAGATGAGCGATCCAAAAGAAATACGGACATTATTGCGCGACATTCGCAATCTTGAGATAGCGACCGTCGTCCGCCCCGATGTCGCCTTGAAGGGCGATATCAGCCTTCATACGTCCATGAAGATAGAAGGGAAATTCGAAGGGACGATAACCTGCGGCGGGTTCATCCACATCGGGAAGGGTGCTGTCATCAATGCGGATATCAAGGCGGATGTCGTGGCGATAGAAGGCATTGTCCACGGGAATATCTATGCTTCGCATAAGGCCGAGTTGGGGCCCACCGCCGAGGTGCACGGCGATATCACCACCCATAAGCTCAAAATGGCCGACGGCGTCACCTTTACCGGGATATGCCGCATGCTCCGTGAGGACGGCACCCCGGTGAGCGAGACCGTACCGCCGAGCGGGACGAATTGATGACGTCGAAGACGATATTCGGCGTACGTGTCGATATCCCCGATCGTGAACTGTCCGAGGTCATCGCGGAAGGCATCGGCATGCGCGGGAACCTCATCGTACCGCTTAATACGCGCAAGCTCCTCATGCTCCGGAAGAAAAAGAACAAGGCGCTCAGGGATATCGTCAATAATGCATATCTCGTCCTGCCCTCCGACAGGTTCGTGGCCTGGGCATTGCGCTTCCTCTACCGGCAGTACGTTCCCATCGTTCCGGAGAACGTGCTCCTCAACAAGATATTCTCGTTCGCCGATAAGAAAGGATTGTCATTCTTCATCTTCGGCGCCGATGAAGAGCATCTCATCGCGCTCCAGCGCGGCGTAAAGCGGCTTTTCCCTTCGCTGAACATCGTCGGTTCATATCGCGAGAAGATACCCAATGGATGGGAAGAGAAGGTGCGCGAGGGTATACGGAAATCGGATGCGACGTTCTTCCTCACCTTTCTTCGTTTCCCGAAGGACGTTCTCTTCATCAATGAGCATAAGGACGAGCTGCGCCTCGTGTACTATGCCGGCTGCGAAGAAGGCCTCAATCGATACAGCGGCAGGATAAAGCCCTCGCCGGATTGGGCGGTGGATAGAAAGCTCGAATGGCTCTCCGATATCATCGCGCGGCCGTACCGCGTGTTCCGTGTATTCCGCTACCTCGGTCTCGCGTTCCATGTCTTCCGTGAACGGCTCATGGGGAAGCGTTCGAAAACCTGAAAGACCAGCGCGCGGTGCTTTCGTGTTTTTATTTCACTTCTGGAAAGTGCTGCTCTTCGAGGTGTGTCGATGAAAAAGATTATGATGTTTTTGGCGTTCTACCCCTCGTTCGCCATCGATATGGCGCACCTCCGAACCATCGCGGACGCTGCGGTCATGCCGCACATCAAGACGGCACAGAATGACCTCGAGGCCTGCTCGGCGATAGCGGTAGGCATAGTCGCCGGCGGGACGAATATCATATGCGGATACGGGGTTTCTACGGACGGGATACACGCGCCCGACGGCGAGAGCATATTCCAGATCGGCTCGGTGAGCAAGGTGTTCACCGGCCTCATTCTCGCGCGCATGATGGTCGAAAGCGGCGGCGCGATGCATGCAGACGATGCTGTCACTGCGTATCTGCACGAAGACCTGGCCGTACCTCCGATTCGGGCGGTCACGCTCGGCGAGCTCGTTTCACACCATGCGGGATTTCCGGCAATGCCGCCGTTCGGCGACCGCAATGGCGACGGCAGGCCTGATACGGCTATCGACCCGATGAGCCCGGCGAGCGGATACTCGCGCGGGGAACTTTCGGCATATCTTGCGACATTCGTGCGCCCTGAGAAAAAATACCGGTATTCGAACATCGGCATCGGTCTTTTAGCGATAGCGCTGGAGGATAAATGCGGGGCAAAGGACTTTCATGACATGCTGTCCACGTACGTGCTTCGTGACTTGGGGATGGGTTCGACATGGGGCGAGTTCGGAAGAATGGACATGCATGCCCGGGGGCGGATAGTGCAGGGCTATACCTATGCAACAGCAAAGCAGAGAGCGCGTATACCCGGGCGTGTTGCGGAAATGGGCGTGCTTGCGGGTGCCGGCGCTGTTGTTACAACCGCGAACGATATGTGCACGTTCATACGCGCGCTGACCGGTGCGCCAACCGCGCTTGATGCGGCAGCTTCATTGGCGGTTTCGCCGATGGGTGATGGAGCGAATGGAGAGCAGATATGTTTCGCTGTCGACAGGGAGATAAAGGACGGCGTTACGTTCTATAAGAAGAACGGCGTTACACCAAGTTATTCCGCATATCTCATGTTCCGTCGTGATATGCCCCTCGGTGTCATTGTTCTTGCGAATGCAGGCAATTTTCGTCCGGTGAGGACCATCGGAGAGAAGCTGATGGAGGCTGGTGCCGGACGTGTGCTTCGATGAACGGTAAGAGCGCGGTGTTGAAAATTATCCGGCAGACGGTATAGTGTTCTGCATGAGCAGCGTCCTTGTCATCGACGATGAACCGGCGATCGCGGATACCATCGTGTTCGCGCTTTCGCAGGAAGGGTTCACCGCCGTTGTTCACGGTACGGGGGCTGCGGGCATAGCGGCGTTCAGAGAAGGATGTCCCGCCCTGCTCATTATTGATGTGGGGCTTCCCGATATGAGCGGATTCGATGTGATCCGTGAGGTTCGAAGGACATCGCACGTTCCGATCATCGTTCTTACCGCACGCACCGCGGAGGTCGACCGCATTGTGGGTCTTGAGATCGGTGCGGACGATTACGTGACTAAGCCGTTCAGCCCGCGTGAGCTTGCTGCGCGCGTAAAGGCCGTTCTTCGCCGTACGGAAAATGCAGCGGTGGCATCATCGTCCGCATTCGTCATCGACACGGATCAATGCAGCATAGCATTCTATGGTACACCGGTGATGCTTTCGCGGTATGAATATCTTATCCTGAAACTTCTTGTCGAACGCCCCGGGAAGGTGTTTTCACGCGACGAGATCATGGAAGCCGTGTGGGACGACCCGGGCGGGAGCTTTGACCGCACCATCGATACGCATGTGAAGACGATACGGCAGAAATTGCACGAGATACGGAAGACCGATGACCCGATCGTGACGCATCGCGGCATCGGGTATTCGCTCAGAACGGCACGATGAGCATACACACGCGGATCATTTCCGGCATAGTCATCGTGAGCGCGGTGATCCTCCTCGTGTTCCTCGATTGGGCGGTGCGTGATATCCGCCCGCAATACCTGAAATCGCTTGAAGAGCCGCTCATCGATACCGCGTTCGTTCTTGCATCCATCGTCGAGCGCACGGCGACCGAGAGGATGCTTGTTAGCGCCGATCTCAGCAATGCGGTACTGGCAGCGTATGCGAAACCGCTTGCGGCGCGCATCTATGAACGTGTGAAGACGAATGTGGATGTTCGTGTGTATGTGACCGACTCGAAAGGCATCGTCGTGTTCGATTCGTCCGGCGGCGATACGGGGAAGGATTATTCGCGCTGGAACGACGTCCTGCGCACGCTTGCTGGTTCGTACGGCGCCCGGGCGACGCGTGCCGATAAGAAAGACCCGAATACCGGCATGCTCTACATCGCGGCGCCGGTACGCCGGAACAACGCCATTATCGGCGTCGTATCGGTGGGGAAACCGACGGGGACGCTCACGCTGTTCATGACGAATACCGAACGCCGGATTCGAGCCGGCGTCATCATCACCGGCAGTGTGATAATCATCCTGCTCGGTTTGTTCTTATACCTGTCGGTGACGAGGCCGATCAAAAGGCTTACCGCATATGCGAGATCGATCAAGGATACGCATCGAACGCCGCTCCCCCGGCTCGGCACGGATGAGATCGGTACGCTCGGGCGCACGCTCGGCGATATGCGCGATGCCCTTGAGGGACGGCATTATGTGGAACAGTTCGTGGAGCGTTTTACTCACGAGATACAATCTCCGATCACTGCCATAAGCGGTGCCGCGGAACTGCTCGCCGCAGGGACGCCGCCCGCGGAGACGAAGCGTTTCCTCGAGAATATACGGCATGAATCGCAGCGCATCCGTGCGATAACCGATCGCCTTCTCACACTCGCCTCGCTTGAGAATCGCCGTTCACTTGATGCCGTTAAGCCCGTTGACCTTTCGTCGATGCTTCATGAGATCGCGAAGAGCCACGAGCCGACGGCGATCGTGCGCGGCATTACGATCGATACACACGTTCCATCCATGCTGGCCGTCGACGGCGATGAGTTCCTCCTGAGGCAGGCCGTCGCCAATATCGTGCAGAACGCACTCGACTTCACGCCGAGCGGCGGGCGCATTGTCATCGAAGCGGCTGGCGTATCGCGGGATATATCGATCGTCATCAGCGACACGGGGACGGGCATTCCATCGTATGCCGTCGAGAAAATATTCGATAAATTCTATTCGCTTCCGCGCCCCGGCACCGGAAGGAAAAGCACCGGTCTCGGACTGCCATTTGTTCGCGAGGTCGCGCAGCTGCACGGCGGACGCGTGACAGCGGCAAATCGGGCGTCCGGCGGTACTGTTGTGACCTTTACGCTTCCCCTGGAACAGTAGGCTCCATATACTTCACATACACTTCATATTCGTTTTACCGCCGCAGGATATATTGAATATCAGAAAATGATCCTGGAGGCATGGTATGTCGGTGAAACAGATACTCGCGATCGGTCTTATCTTCCTCGGGCTTTTTGCCGCATGGATGATACTTGGTGTGACCGATTCGCTTCGCACGAAGGAATCGACAGGCAAAATGAGCGCAGAGGTGAACAACCTGTTCGGCGGCAGGCAGTGTATCTCGTCCCCCGGATTCTATTACTACGAAAAAAAGCTCCGGCCGATGCTGAACGTCAACGGACTGCCGGTCACCAATGCACAGGGCGCCGTTATCAAGGAATGGCGTGATGAACCGGTGTCCATTGCGCTCGCTTCATCCGACATTACCGCTGATTTCCATATGGACCCGCGAAAAAAAGGGCTTCTCTGGTTTCCCACCTATCGTGTGCGCTATGCTGCTCATTATACGGCAAGGAATACAACGTCGTACGGCCGGCAAGTGTATGCAAAAATACCGCTCGGATCATCGGACGTTGTGTACGACGCCATGCGCATTACCGTCAATGGCGCTGTGAAGGAAGGGTACACCGAAGTGCTGTGTGCGCACATTCCCGCCGACGGTATTATGGATGTTTCCCTATCGTATACTACGACCGGCACCGGCGAATGGTTCTATCTGCTGAATCCGCAGTCGTCCTCAGCCGAGGAAATAAAGAACTTCAGTCTCGTCATGACGACGGATTTCAAGGATATCGACTTCCCCAATGGCGGCTATCTCTCGCCGGTAAAGAAGGAAGCGACAAGTACGGGGTGGAAATTGTTCTGGACATACTCATCTGCCGTCACCGGGAAAAATATCGGATTGTCCATGCCCGAAAAACAGACGCCGGGTGAGATCGCAAGCCGCATCACGTTCTTCGCCCCGGTGCCGATGCTTTTTTACTTTTTCATCCTTGTTATACTCTCGGTGATCATGAAGGTGCGGCTGCACCCGATGAATTATTTCTTTATAGGTGCCGCGTTTTTTGCGTTCAATCTCATACTCTCCTACTTTTCCGATCAAATGCCGATCGGTCTCGCCTTCGCTATTGCGTCCGTGGTGTCGATAGTATTGGTGTCATCATATCTGAGGATATTCACTACCACGCTGTTCGCTTTTGTGTTTTCACCGCTTGCGCAGATAGTATATCTCATCACATTCTCGTTCTCGTTCTTCTTCAAAGGCACCACTGGTTTTATGCTCACTATCGTGTCCGTAATAACCCTTTTTGTGCTGATGCAGCTGACGGGGAAGATCGACTGGGGGATGGTGTTTTCGAGGCCATCGGGTCCATCCGGTACAAGTGAATGAACAGGTGCATGCACCCGTGAAACGCACAGGTGCTTCTTGACGGTATGCCGGTACGGGAATATACTACCGCCCGATGTCACGCTTGAAATTCACCCTTGAAAGAACTGCGCACGGATCGAAAGCCCGCGCAGGACGATTTACGACGCTGCATGGCGAGGTAGAGACGCCGGTATTCATGCCCGTCGGCACACAGGCTACCGTGAAAAGCCAGACCGTAGAAACACTCAAGGCGGCCGGCTCGCGGATACTTCTCGCCAATACGTATCATCTCCTCCTGCGCCCCGGCGCGGATGTTTTTGAAAAAGTGGGCGGTATCCATCGGTTCATGAACTGGGACGGACCGGTGCTTACCGACTCAGGCGGTTTCCAGATATTCTCCCTGCCGCATGCACGGATGATGAAGGAAGAAGGCGCGAGCTTCCGGAGCTACGTGGACGGCAGGATGCATCTTCTCTCGCCGGAGTCGAGTATCACGATGCAGAAGACCATCGGAAGCGATATCATGATGGCGCTCGATCAGTGCATACCGTCGACCGCTCCGTACGATGAGGCGAAGGCAGCGATGGAACTCACGCATCGCTGGGCCGAGCGCTCGCTTGCCGCGCGGGGGGATTCACCCGCGGCATTGTTCGGGATAGTGCAGGGGGCATGCCATCGCGATCTCAGGAAAAGGAGCGCCGCTTTCCTTCGCGTATTGCCGTTCGATGGACTCGCGATAGGGGGGCTTGCCGTCGGCGAAACGCCTGCCGAGCGTTACGAGTTCACCGGCGTCGTGACCGATGAACTTCCGGAGAACATGCCGCGTTATCTCATGGGCGTGGGTACGCCGATAGATATCCTCGAAGCGGTGCATCGCGGCGTCGATATGTTCGACTGCATCATTCCCACACAGTACGCGCAGCATGGGACCGCTTTTTCATCGCACGGCAAGCTCCATTTCCGGCGCAATGTCTATCGATGCTCCGATGAACCCGTCGATGCGCACTGTGACTGCCATACCTGCCGCAATCATTCGCGTGCCTATATCAGCCACCTCGTCAAGACCGGCGAACACCTCGGCTGGCATCTTCTGGGCATTCATAACTTCGCGTTCTATCATCGCTTCATGCGCGAGATGCGCGAGAGCATACTGCGCGATGATTTTATGGCGTTCTATGAGAAGAAGCGTGTGGAGCTTGTCCGCACCGACGAGGAGAACCCGAGCGTTCTGCCGAAGAAGAAAAAGACATTCGCCCGCCGGCTCGGCGATTTCGAGGTGCATGCATCGCCCAAAGGGTTTTCCAGCATACGCCAGATAAGCTCCGGGGAAGTGATGCATTCGGTGAGTCCGCCCGCTGAAGAGGCCGAGCGTCTGTATGTGGGGCAGTCATTTCTCGCGCAACGCCTTCGGGAGAGTGACAGGACCGATGCTCTTGTCATCTGGGATGTCGGACTCGGCGCCGCATCGAACGCAATGGCGGCACTCTTCTGTTTTGAAAAATGCTTCGACGAGAGTAACGGGGGCGTGCGTCCGCTTACCATGGTGAGCTTTGAGAACGACCTCGATCCCTTGAGGCTTGCATCGAAACATTCCGGCCATTTTCCCCATCTTCACCATCGAGCCCCGGCTGAGATATTATCCATGGGAAGATATGCACACAGTTCCGGGCTTCTCCATTGGGAGCTCCGAGAGGGCGATTTCCTCGAGCACATGGGTTCGGCGCCGGTACCCGATCATATCTATTACGACATGTTCTCCGCAAAAACCGGCAATGGGCTCTGGGGTTCCGATGTGTTCACACGGATAATGCGTCATTGCGGCACACGATCGGCCGAGCTTTATACCTACTCGGTGTCTACCGCCGTGCGTACGGCGCTCCTCGCTGCGGGTTTTTTCGTTGCGAAGGGTGCGCCCACCGGGCCGAAAGCATCCACCACGATAGCGTTCACAGAGGCTTCCGGTGCACGATCGCATCCAGGCAAGCCCGAACTCCTCGATGAGGAATGGCTTACGCGCTGGCGACGGAGCCAGTCACAATATCCGGTGAATATTTCCGAGGATGAAAAAGCCGATCTGGAACGGCGTATCGAGACACATCCGCAGTTCCTATCGGCCGTGCAGCGGATGTGATCGCGTTCAGAGAAAGCGTTCGTATCCGCTTGCGTCCCTGAGCTTCTTAAGCGCATCCTTCACCGCAGCGTCATCACCTTTGCGGCAGACGAGGAGCGCATCCTCGGTACGAACGACGACGATATCCTCGACGCCCGCGATGACGGCGAGCGTATCGGAATTATTGATGACGATGGAATTCGCCGCGTTCACCGCCACGCTTTTTCCGACGAGGGTATTGCCCTTTTCATCGCGCGGATAGATGCGCTCGTAGGCGCTGAACGATCCCACATCGTCCCAGCCGAAGGAGCCCGTTACGCAGAGCACGCGCTTGGCTCCCTCCATGATGCCGAAATCCACGGAGACCTTTCGCATGCGGAGGAATGCCGCTTCCGCCGCCGCGGCATCGCCTGCGGCAAGTGCGCGGGAAACGGCTGTGCGTTCGGTGTGTATATCCGCCGCGTTCTTTTCGATGGCGGAAAAGAGCGCGTCCGTGCGCCAGACGAACATGCCGCTGTTCCAGTAATAGTCGCCGACCGAGAGGAATCGTTCCGCCGTCCTTTTGTCCGGCTTTTCCTTGAACGCCAACACGGAGAACGTCTTTACGTCCGAGCTTTCGACCGCTTTCCCGACATGGACATATCCGTAATTCGTGTCCGGACGAACAGGCGATATGCCTATCGTGATGAGCGCGTGTTCGTCGTGTTCAGCCTGATCGTACGCCGTTCTCATGACGGCGTGGAATTTCGAGAGGTCGCCGACGATATGGTCGGCAGCGAGCACGGCAATGACGCATTCACCGAGACGCTCCTTGATAATGGCGCTCGCATACGCTACCGCCGGGAGCGTGTCGCGCCCCTCCGGTTCGTAGATGATGTTCGCCGCGAGGAAATCCGGCATATGCAGTTCGAATTCCTTCCGATATCGCGCGCCGGTGACGATGAACATATTCTCCCTGTCGACGAGGTCGAGCATGCGGGAAATGGTGCTGCCGATGAGCGTTTCGCTCCCGCCGATGCGGAGGAATTGCTTGGGGAGATTCACGCGCCCGAGCGGCCAGAACCTCTCGCCCTTGCCGCCTGCCATGATGAGGACGGCGCGCTTCATTGAAGATGCTTTTACGTTTTTCACGATGATACCTGCCTGGTGCACAGTATAGTGTCGGTGTGCGGGGAGTCAATAGCTCCGGATGTCGCGTGCAAAGTGCAAAAAAAATCCAGATCTTCCCCGGCGCGGCATCGCGACACGCTTCGACCAGGCTCAGCGCAAGAGCTCGGTGACCACGCCCGCAGGCGAGATCTACTCTGTGAACCCCTTCGTCTTCTCGAAGAGCCGCACATACCGCACAATGCCCGCTGCGATGGAGTTTGCCATCTCGGCCTGATATGACTTATCGGTGATGAGTTTCGCGTCCTGCGGATTGGTGACGAATCCCGTCTCGACGAGCACCGCCGGCATGAGAACGCCCTTCAGCACATAGAAGAGCGCGCTCTGTACGGGCTTTGTCCGTTCGGCTACCTCGCGGACGCCCTTGAACACTTCTTCCTTTATGAACCCCGAGAGCATGCTCGATTCTTTCTGATACTGCTCGATTATCATCTTGTAGTAGATGCCTTCGGTGTAATTGGTGTAGGAAAAGCTCCCGCGTTCAAAATCGATGACGGAGCTGTTCTCGAACGATGCGGTGGCGCGCGCGTACTCGCTCGATTCGACGGCGGATACGAAGTACACCTCGAAGCCGCGCGAGGAGCGGTTGAACGACGCGTTCGCATGCACGCTCACGAAGATGCCGTTCTTCTGTTCTTTCGTGCCTATGCCGATGGCATTGTTGGCGAATATCGATCTGTCCTCGAGCGTCATGAAGACATCCTTGTCGTGCGTCATGACCACTTTTGTCGACGGACCCACGGCACGGCTTACCGCATCGCGGAGCATGCCGGAAATATCGAGGACGATGTCCTTTTCGCGTATATCGCCGACGCCGATGGCCCCCGGGTCCCGCCCGCCATGCCCCGGGTCGATGACTATCACCTCGACATTCGCCGAACGCGGGCGTATCGTCACCTCGGAGAGCGGTGTCTGTGTGATGGTGTTCATCTTCTTCTCCTCGATGGAGAAGGCGATGCCGGTGTTCGATCGCGTGTCGTTCGTGTGCGCTTTGTCAGCGATGCTGAATCGTATCCCGCCCGGTGTGTTCTTCCCGAGGAGTGCCGTGAGGTTCGATGCAAGTGCCGCCGATGCGGTGAATATCCCGTTCGCGACGACGGGCGAGTCCGATGTGCTTATGCGACCGCTGTAGGTGAAAAGGGCATCCCCTGCGACGACATCCGCGGTCATACCGTCCTTGGAGAGCGTCAATCGCCGCGAGAGCTGGTCATAGCGGTATGATATACCCGAGAGGTCACAGAGCTCGATAAGGTCGACGGAGTCGCGTTTCTCATCGATGGGTGAACAGATGACATCCCGCGGGGAAGCGGCGTATGCGGTGATGAGCGCAAGTGCGATGATGACCGATGCGCGGAGGGGGCGTGCGGCACGGCGGCGCGGACATGCCTTGAACGAT
>JBBTBY010000023.1 GCA_038043445.1 Spirochaetota bacterium | reverse complement strand
GGACATAGGGATTATTGGACTTCCAATGCTTTTTTATTATAATCATGCGGAAATAAGGAGCATCCATGGATAAGTATGTATGCGATGTCTGCGGCTACGTCTATGACCCGGCAAAAGGTGATCCGAAGAATAAGATACCGGCGGGGACGCCGTTCGAGAAGCTTCCCGACGGCTGGACATGCCCGGAATGCGGCGCACCCAAGGACCAATTCTCAAAAGCATAGGCACCCACGGGTGAAACATGCACGGCGAAGGAATATAAAATCACAAAGGAGTATGGGATGAAGGACTTGAAAGGCACGAAGACCGAAAAGAACCTGGAAGCGGCATTTGCCGGGGAATCGATGGCGAGGAACAAATATACCTATTTCGCATCGGTGGCAAAGAAAGAGGGATTTGAGCAGATAGCGGCGATCTTTCTCGATTCCGCCGATAACGAGAAGGAACATGCTAAGCGTCATTTCAAGATGCTGTCGGGGATATCCGAATCGACGGCTGAGAACCTGCAGCATGCCATTGACGGCGAGCATTACGAGCACACGGATATGTATCCATCATTCGCAAAGACCGCCCGCGAAGAAGGCTTCACCGATATCGGCGTGCTGTTCGAAAAGGTGGCTCTCGCCGAGAAAGCGCACGAAGAGCGCTATCAGGCGTTACTTGACAATCTGAAAAACGGTTCGGTGTTCACGAAAAAAACGAAGACATTGTGGCGCTGCAGGAATTGCGGCTTTATCCATGAGGGAGAGCACGCCCTCGAAAAATGCCCCGCATGCCTGCACCCGAAGGCGTATTTTGAGGTCAAAGTAGAGTATTGATGGTACTCGGCATCGATCCGGGATACGGAAGGACCGGATATGCCGCCGTTTCATTCGACGGCAGCCGATATACCATGCACCGCTCGGGGCTGATAGAGACCGATCCGCGGCACTCATTCGCAGAACGCCTTGCGCTGCTGTATGACCGTTGCGTTGCGGCAGCAGAGGGAATAAAACCGGCCAGCGCCGCGGTGGAGCGATTGTTCTTCAGCGTGAACGTGAAGACGGCCATCGATGTGGCACAGGCTCGCGGTGTCATACTGCTCGCGCTCGCTCAGGCGAAGATACCGGTGTTCGAGTACACACCGAGCGAGGTGAAATCCTCGGTGACCGGCAGCGGGCGTGCCGGCAAGGCGGCGGTCATGAAAATGCTCACGATAATGATGCCTGACTTCGCCCCGGGGCAGGATGATATCGCCGATGCCGCTGCGGTAGCCGTTACCCATGCGCATCGACAGTACATGAATGAAAGGATGAAACGATGATAGGTCTTATACGCGGGATGATGACGCGGCTCGATCAGAGCACCGTATTGCTCATGACCGGCGGGGTAGGGTATGAGGTCCACGTCGGCAGGAAATACTCCGCGCCCGAGAGCACGGAAGTCACGCTGTACACACATCTCATCCATCGCGAGGACGGCATGACCCTCTACGGTTTCCCGGCACGCGAGCAGAAGGAGCTTTTCATCGTTCTCATGTCAGCGCAGGGCATAGGCCCCAAATTAGCTATGGAGATCATCTCTACCTTCAATGCCGGCGAGCTTATGGAGATACTCTTCTCCCAGGATGCCGTGCGCCTTACGGCAGTTCCCGGCATGGGGATGAAAAAGGCAGAGAAGGCAGTGTTCGAGCTTAAAGATAAGATACAAAAACTCGATATCCGCTCATCATCATCCGCTCCTCAGGATGCATCGTCCGCCGATGCGGTCAGGGCGCTCAGCGTCCTCGGGTTCTCGGTGGAGGAAGCGGTGACCGCCGTACGCGCCGTGAAGAAAGAGCACATGACGTCGGAAACGGTCATCAAAGAAGCGCTTTCACGTCTCGCCTCGCGGTAAGATACATGCGCTGTCTCAGCGGCTGGTGAACGCGACGAACGATTCAAGCGGCTCGTATACTATCCTGCTGTCCGAGGCATCCGATGCGCCGGCAGCGAGGAATCGCGTCAGATGATAATCCACGGTATCAACACCGGAAACCGATGTGACCGTTACCGATGTCCGCATGAGAAAAGGCATGACGGATACACCGGCGATGATCAGGAACGCGGCAGCGGCCGCCGCGATGCGGAAACGGATGCCATGAAAAGCACCGACGGCCCCGGCGAGAGCGCTGTAAAGCTCATGCGCCCCGGAATCCAGCGTATGTGCGCGCAGGCGTTCGCGCAAACGTTCGTATGATGCGAATTTCTGCCGGCAGCGACCGCAGGAAATACGATGCTCATTCAGCATCCCTTCTTCGGCGTCCGACAGATCGCCGTCAAGTTTACGGCTCATCATGCGTTCCCATTTTCTGCATGTGTTCATATGCGCACCCCCATGGCGGCGAATTCGGCGAAAAGCCGTTCCCTCGCGCGGAATATCCGTGTGCGCACCGTATTGACCGGTACACCCAGTATCGCAGCGATATCCGCATACGAAAGACGTTCATATTCAACAAGGAGGAGCGGGGCCCTCAGCTTGCCCGGCAGACGCTTGAGCGCCTCCTCGACAACGACCTTGACCGCGACGGCATCCTCGTGACTTTCGTGCTTCGTCTCGCGCACGCTCATGCGCGAAATGAGTGTGCGTGAACGGACCGCTTTTCGCACCGCATCCACGCTCTTGTTCGTTGCGATACGATAGAGATAGGTGAATATCTTCGACGCCCCGTTGAACGCACGCATCGAGCGGTGGAACGCGGCGAACGTGTCCTGCACCACCTCTTCCGCGACCGTGCGGTCACCGACTATCTTGAACGCGAGGCTCATAAGCGGCATGCGGTAGCGGGCAACGACGTCGCGGTATGCGTCCTCATCGCCTCTGCGAAGCCGGGAGATGAGCTCCTCATCTCCCGTCGGCACGCGTGCCGCGGAAGTGCTAACGGCGACCGCTATCATCCGGCCGCATCTCCTTCTGGCGATCGTACATGCCCTTCGCTTTCATCATCTGTGCGCGTGACTGAACGAGCATGCGCCATTTCTCGAACTGCTCCTTGGAAAGGACGGCTTTAATATCGAGATCGCCCTTGATCTTGAGGAATTCAATATCGCCCATGATATTCGCTTTTTTTTCGATGATGCCTTTCACGCGATTGATATCCGCATTGTCCTTAAGGAGTTCTTCGCGGAGATCGAGGGAGATGCGCTCGAGATCGATGCCCTTACGCTCCATCTTCGACTGCTTATCGGCCATGATGGTGGTTATCTTCTTTTCCTGTTCATCGGTGAGCGCAAGGACCTTTTTCAGCTGCTGGCCGTATTCCAGCCAATTGCCGCCTTCACGACTGGTTACCGGCGTGGGTTTTACGTCCTGGGCGAAGACCATGGCCCCGATACTGATACATGCTAAAAAGACGGATAGACGTTTCATGGCGGTGCTCCTTGAAGGGAAGATATGCATATTTGTCGATATCATCGGCGGAATAGTTCCCCAATAACAGGGGTCATCGGTACCATTGGGCGATGACAGACTTGAACTGCCGACATCTTGCTTGTAAGGCAAGCGCTCTCCCAGCTGAGCTAATCGCCCGGAAGAACCATCTTTATATCCGCAGCGGGGGGAAAAGTCAAGGTTTTTCACTGCCTCTCCTTGACAATTCCTTCGAGCGCGGTTATGCTGACGCGCAGAGGCCTATGTACATCGGACGAATGTCACGGATCAGGATATTGGTCCGAGCCGTTGCGCGCGCAATGCTGCTGAAACCGAGGGTTGTATGCCGGTCCCAGAAAATTTTTTCCGGCGAGCGATGCAGGACACCCGTCCGAGCATGCGGGTCATCGTTTTTATCATTGAAAATACGGTTCTTGCGCTCCTCTACTGGGGAGTATCACATCTGAATTTCCTGATATTCAAGAATGCAGGCATACTGCCGATGCCGATATGGCCTGCTGCTGCGGTCGCTGCCGTCGCCGCATTCTATCGGTCGTGGCGTATCGCACCTGCGCTCGCAATAGGCACCATTCTCGCGAACCATGTTTCGCTCGGGGCGCCGCTCTTCTATGCCTGCTGCATCGCGATCATGAACACTGCCGGCCCGATAGCGGGGGCGGCACTGATGCGGCTCAGGGTGACCTCGTCGCTCACGATACGGGGGTTCGCCGACGTCCTCGTGGTCTTCATCATACTTACGGCGATTGTCCCGGTATTGACCGCGAGCGGCGGTATCGGGTTCAAGCGTATGCTCGGTCTTGTACCGCCGGAGGCTGTCCTCGTCAGCTGGCTGAAATGGGCGACGGCACACTCGCTTGGCACGATGCTCTTTGCCGTGCCGGTTTTCGCCTGGATAAAGGGGCGGCATGGCTGAGAAAAAAAACAACAATAATTTGGAAGTGACCGTACTTCTTTCCTGCCTGCTTCTTGCGTCCTTCCTTTGGATGACGCATGCAATATTTGAATTCCTCTACGGTCACACGAACGATACATTTGCCGCGTCCGTGTTGCCGCTTAACGATGCACCCGAGATCCTGCATCGCGTCATCATGTGCTCTATCATCATTCTCGGCGGAATAATAGTCGGCGCCATTCTCAAACGTCATGCCGAACAGCGGAATTCGAAGGAGGCGCTTGCGGATGACCTCAAAGCGACGCTCAATTCCATCGGGGACGCGGTCATTGCGACCGATCGGGACGGACGAATTACACGCATGAACCCTGTTGCCGAACGGCTTACCGGCATGTCCGCGGAGAAAGTGGTCGGCAGGATGCTCCCCGAAGCATTCCGCATCATCAATGCGATGACACGCGCGCCCGTTGAAGATCCCGTATCGAAGGTACTTTCGACCGGCGATATCGTCGGACTAGCCAACCATACGGCGCTCCTGTCACATAACGGGAAGGAATATCAGATAGCGGACAGCGGAGCCCCGATACGTGATGCGGACGGGAATATCGTCGGCGTTGTACTTGTGTTCCGCGATGTGACCGATGAATATGCCGTTCGTGAGCGGCTTGAAAAAAGCGAAGAGGACCTGCGCATTACGCTCAATTCCATCGGGGATGCCGTCATCGCTACGGACAAGGATGGACGCGTGACACGCATGAACCCTGTCGCCGCGTCGCTTACCGGCATGCGGTCCGGGGAAGCCGTGGGCAGAACGCTGACCGAGGTGTTCCGCATCATCAATGCGGTCACGCGCGAGCCGGCGGACGATCCGGTAAGCCGCGTGCTTGCGACCGGTGAGATAGTCGGACTTGCCAATCATACGGCGCTCCTCTCCCATGACGGGAAGGAGTATCAGATAGCCGACAGCGGAGCCCCGATACGTGATGCGTCCGGGAACGTCGTCGGTGTCGTACTTGTGTTCCGCGATGTGACCGATGAATACGCTATGCGCGAGAAGCTTGCGGTGAACGAGGAGCGAATGCACTCGCTCTTTTCGAACATGAACGAAGGGGTTGCGCTCCATGACGTGGTGCTGGATGACGCGGGCAAGCCCATCGAATACCGTATCGTCGATATCAACCCACGGTATGAGAAGATCATTGGTGTGAAACGGGAGGACGTTGTCGGGAAACTCAGCTGCGAGGCGTACAGGACGCCGGAGCCGCCGTATCTCATGGAGTTCACGAGCGTCGGTCTAACCGGCATTCCGTACCGTTTTGAAACATATTTCCCGCCCATGGACAAACATTTTTCCATATCAGTTGCGCCATGGGGAAGGAACGGTTTTGCGACCATATTTTCGGATATCTCTGAACGGAAAAAAACCGAAGAGGCGATACGCAAAAAGACCGAGGAACTCGATAATTTCTTTAATAACAATCTTGATCTGCTCTGTATCGCTGATACGAACGGATATTTCCATCGTTTGAACCCCGAGTGGGTAAATACGCTGGGCTATGACCTGAAAGAGCTGGAAGGGAGTAAATTCCTCGACCTTGTTCACCCCGACGATATGACTGCGACCATGGCCGCGATGTCCGCACTGAGCGGTCAGAAGAAGGTGATTAATTTCATCAATCGTTTCCGACGCAGGGATGGTACGTACTGCTATCTCGAATGGCGGTCATTCCCCGTCGGCAATCTTATCCATGCCGCAGCAAGGGATATTACCGCCCGGACACAGGCGGAAGAAATGCTCAAGGCGAATGAAGCCCGTTTTCGCCAGACATTCGATGACTCCCCGGTAGGCACTGCAATGGTCTCGCTTGAGAATAAATTCATCCGATGCAACAACGCGTTCTGCAGATATCTCGGCTATTCCGAACAGGAGCTTATCGGGCGGACGTTCTCGGAGATTACCTTTCCCGAGGACAGACATATCGGCCTGCAGGAGGTCAAGGAGATAGCCCGCGGGGAACGCGACATAGCGAAGCTGCAAAAGAGATACCTTCGTAAGGACGGTGTTATTGTCTGGGGGCAGGTAAGTATTTCCATGGTCCGCGGGAAGGGGAACGATGATACGTATTTTCTGCCTATCATCGAGGATATCACCGAGAGGAAACGTTCCGAGAATGCGCGTGCCGAGGCACAGCGTTTTTCGGATGCATTGATCGACGGTATGCCGGGAATATTCTATCTGTACGACTCCGGCCTCTATCTGCGGCGCTGGAATCGGAACCATGAAAAAGAGCTTGGATACAGCGCGGCAGAATTGAATGGGAAGCATGTCGGAACATGGCATAGAACGGATGAAGCTCGATCAGCGGCTATCCGCGGTATCGAGTCCGTCATGCGGGACGGCGGGACCGCTTTCTTTGAGGGAACACTGCTGCACAGGGACGGCCGTGAGATACCCTACCTGCTGTCCGCGACCCGGATCGAAACGAATAATGGGCCGATGATGTTCGGTTTCGGCATCGATATATCATCGCGGCTTACGGCCGAGGCAGCGCTTCGGGAAAGTGAAGAGCGTAACCGCTCATTCCTCAAGGCGGTGCCCGACCTCATGTTCGTCTTCGACAGTCAGGGCACATTCATTGACTATAATGCGGAGCGGCAGGACGAACTCTATGCGCGGCCGGTTGATTTTATCGGAAAACGTATACGTGATGTGCTCCCCCCCAACGTTGCCGGCCCGCTGATGGACACCGCGGACCGGGTGGATAAGACCGGCATCATGGGCATGCTCGAATATGAGCTTGCAATGCCCGCCGGCGAAACGCGGACGTTCGAAGCGCGTATAACACCATACGGCCCCGGACGGCTGGCCGCCCTCGTACGTGATATTACCGTGCAGAAGAACGAGGAGGCGGAACGCAAGCGGCAGGAAGAACGGCTCATGCAGTCGGAAAAGCTCATGTCGCTCGGGGAATTGACCGCGGGGCTTGCGCATGAGATCAATCAGCCTTTGACCGCCATATCGCTCGGCCTCTCGAACGCCATGCTCCTTGCGTCGCCCGAGCATATGAATGCCGACAAGGTGCGGGAGAAGCTCTCCCGGCTCTCCGAGAACGTCAAACGCATTACCGCGCTCATGGAGCATGTACGGACATTCTCACGCGACCAGAAATCGGCGGATATCGGCGTCCATAGGATCGAATCGGCAATAGACGGGGCGCTCAGTCTTGTCCGTGTCCAGTATGAGAACGATCTCATCACATTCACCGTGCGTCATGAACATGACGGCCTTTGCTTCCGCGGCAATCGATACCGGCTTGAACAGGTGCTTCTCAATCTTCTCACGAACGCAAGGGATTCCCTGTCAGAACGATCGGTCAAAAATACGCATCTGCGTAAGGAGATCGCCATCCGGACCTTCGGCGAAGGGGCTTCCGTCGTCATATCGGTCCGGGATAATGGGATGGGGATATCATCGGCCGGTATGCGGCGGCTGTTCGAGCCGTTCTTCACTACAAAGCCCGTCGGCAAAGGCACGGGGCTCGGCCTCTCGGTCAGTTACGGTATCATCCGCGATATGAACGGTACGATCGAAGCGAAAAGCGAGGAAGGGTCTTTCGCGGAATTCATCATACGTCTTCCGGCAGTACAGGGGTAGGCTATGAACACACTCTCGATACTGGTGCTTGATGACAATGATGATGTACGCGATGAGATAGTCGAATTCCTGGAACTTACAGGATATACGGCCGTCGGTCTTCGATGCGCGTCGGAAGCCTTAAAGGCCATCGAAAAATCCCCCCCGGATATACTCATCCTGGACCTCCGCATGCCGGATATGGACGGGATGCAGGTACTGGAAAAACTGAAAGCGATGAACGTCCATCTCGACATTATCATGGCGAGCGGCTATGTCGATCAGGAAATGGAATCGAAGGCGAAGGAACTCGGTGCGACGGCGGTGCTGCACAAGCCGCTCGCGGTGGAAGCTATCATAGCGGCGATACAGAAGACACCGAGTTACAAACGGAAGAGCTGAGATGAGAAGCGCTCCACGAGCATGCCGGCAAAGAACGATACGCTCACGGCCACGTTCACATTGAAGAAGAAAAACCCGTCATCGCGGAACGCACTCCGCACCATGCGGATATAGCCGTATCCGAGGACCAGCGTGCACACGGTGACCGCCGCCCAGTATGCAATGCCGAAATGCATGACGATGCCGTACAGCACAAGCAGTACGATGAATGACGCGTGCAGGGACACGGAAATGACCTTCGCCGGGATCATGCCGAGATCGGCCGGCAGGGAATGAAGACGATGCTTCCTGTCGAACGCGGTGTCGGCAAGGGAATAGATGATATCGAACCCTGCCACCCAGCACGTAACGGCGCATACGAGCGGTATGATGCGCAGATCGATGCTGCCGGTAATGCCGACCATGACCCCTGCCGGTGCGAGCGCGAGCGCTATGCCGAGAACGATATGCGATAGGAACGTGAATCGCTTGGTATAGGAATAGCCGAACAGGAACACAAGCGCGATAGGAGAGAGCATGAACGCGAGCGAATTCAGGAATGCGGCTGATACGAGGAAGACGGCCGCTGCGCCGGCGGTGAACATCGCCACGAACGGCACCGAAAGCGCTTTGCGCGGGAGCTCTCGGCCCCTGGTGCGGGGATTCTTCGCATCGATACGCCGGTCGACGAGACGATTGAAGGCCATCGCACCGCTTCGGGCGCTGACCATGGCGATGAGCAGAAGGAACAGCATCTCGACATGTTTCACATCGACATAGACGAGATATACGCCCATGGCGAACGGGAGCGCGAACAGGGAATGCGAGAATTTTATCATGCGAAGGACGGTGATGAATTTTCTATGCATCGATATCCTTGAGGCTCTCATAGACCGGTGCAACGGCAAGGCGTTCGAGCTCGGTCTTGCGGCGGCGGATATCCTCGTTCGTCTTCTCTTCGCGCGCGAGCAAAGCGCATATTTTCTGATCGTGCATGAAAACGGCAGCGGTATGACATGCCGTAGCGGCGATGATGAGACCGCCGGACACGGTCTCGCCGCTGGTAAGGCCGCTGTCCCTGATGCGGTCATCGGCCCGGGGTATCATGCATGAGCCCCGTTTCATATCGATGAGTTCAAGCGGCTTGGCATCAATGCCGGAATGCATGCCGCGCGCCGCCGCGGCGATGTCCTCACCGAGCGTCGCTATCATCGATGACAGCCGCGTTACCGCCTGCAGCACCTCTATCTCGCCGGTCGTGCGTGATACCGATGAGCCGACCGATATCGAGATCATCCCGGCGATGCGTTCGCGGGAAATGACGATATGCTGATCGACACGTGCAAGCCGCTCGAGTTTTTCCGTGTGGTGCAGAAGATCGGTGAAGATGTGTCGAAAGCAGTCCTCTGCGAACACGCGTACCGCGCCGTCGGCAAGGGGGACGGTCCCGGTGAGGAGCGCCTCGAACTGGGATGTGAACGCACGGGCGAAGGCGGCGGCGAAGAGTATCATGTTCCCTTCGTACACCGCCATCGGTTCAACGCGCCCGCTCGTGGCGATGATATCGCGGAGGATGGTGAAATCGAAGCTGTCGCCGCTCCTTCGGACGAACGCCTTTACCGCCATGATCGCGCGTCGTTCCGCGGCAAGTGCGGTGAGCTCGGCCACGAGCGATTCCACGCGCGTCGCAATGGCGATCTCGACGGCCGGCGGGCATTCGAAATTATAATTGCTGATGATGCCCGTTCCTATGCGGTCGACGACATCGTCCATATCGATCATGCGCCGTTTGTCGACGACCGTAAGCGCGAGTATCATGGCGTAGAGCGAAGCGCCGGTAAGACGCGGCATGAGCACACTTCGCGCAGCCTCGGATGCGAGGGGGATGTTCACATCGGACCGTGCCGCCCTGAGCGACGATTCCATCCCGGCGATTATCATATCCGGCCATTCAGCGCGCCCATGACAGATAAGGAAGTGCATCTCAAGACGGCGCAGTTTCGGAAAAAAACCCGATTCGCCGTTGCGGTTGGCCTCGGCCGAAAGCGATATGATACGCTCGATGAGGCGTTTGAATTCGATGATAAGGTTATACTCGGTCTTGGTAAGCGATGTCCAGCCGTTCGCTTCGATGACGGCAAGCGGGTGGATGAGATCACGTGCGGGAAGGAACACTGCGTCGACGAACAGCTTCTCGATGCGTCTTCCGGAACGTACGGACGGCGGCAGGAACGAACATTCGATGACACCGGTGCGCTCCTGGAATTCCGAGAGGCGCGGATAATCGCGAAAAAGGAACTCAAAAAAACCGCTCTTGCGCGGGCTCTGCTTCAACCGCTTG
>JBBTBY010000022.1 GCA_038043445.1 Spirochaetota bacterium | reverse complement strand
CTGTTTTTCGCGTCCTCTTCGCTCACGGTGAAATTCGCTTCCGGTGTACAGCCGTTGCAGGAGAACCCCGGCGTCGTGCCGAGCGGTACATCCTCAAAATCGAGCGAGAAGTCGGCAGGCTTCTCGCGGACGGGGGCGAGCATCATGCGGTATACCGGCATCTCGGAGACGAACACGCTTGCGGCGATATCACGGTATGCAGCTTCAAGCCCCGCATCGAACGCGAATGGTTTGAAGCCGAGCGCTATCGCGGGTGATGACGGCTTCAGGCGATAGTCATCGTTCGCAGCGTCGATGAACTGCGGATCGATAACGCGCGATGCGGTATCCTGTCCTGCCGCCTGCCATTCGGCGAATGTCTTGTCCTTGAACTGCATGGTCTTCCCGGCGAAATTCCAGTACACATTCGATCGGCAGTCAAAGACGGAGCGATCCCATGCCTCATCGATCATGTTCTCACCATCGCACCAGGCGATATTGTTCACGAATATATTGTCCTTAGAGAACGCTTTCTTGTAGCAGCGTATGTACGGCGCGTGATTGCCGGTCACCGGCCCGGAGATATTGTTGCGGATGATGTTCTGTGCGCCGCCGTTCATGTTAAAGCCGTGCGTGCCGATGCGGAACGAGAGATTGTTCTCCACGAGCATTTCCGCCGATCCCTCGTCGAGATAGAGCCCGAGCTGCCAGTACTCCTTGGCGAACGGGCTTTTCACATTATCGCGGAGAATATTGCCGCGTATCACGGTGCCCGGCTGGCGTCCGAGCGTGTATATGCTCGCGCCGTCGGCGACGAGGGTGAGCACATTGCTGATATGGTTGTGCGCAATGATGTTCGATGCGCATGATGTCGGGCTGTCACTCCATGACCATCCGACCGCGATCCCTGAGTATGCGCAGTTCCATATCTTGTTATGCGTTATCTCGGTACCGCGGGTTATCCCCGCCCACACCGCGTTCGCCGAAAAGAACATAATGCCCGTGTCGAATATCGCGCAATTGTTCACGATATTCCCAACGGGGAGTTCCGGCGCATCCGCCTTGCTGTTCATGCGTATATCGCCCACTTTCACGCCGCCGCCGCCGAGGTCGTATAGCCTGCAGCCGACGACGCGGTTATCCGCGCATCCCATGCCGATACCGATGCCGTAATTACCGGTCTGTGAAACGGTGCTCCGAATGAATGTGATGTTCTTTGCGCCAGTGAGCTCGATAGCCGCGGGGAGATCGGGATGTCCCTGCGATCCGCCGTAGCCCTCGCGCGGGAGCGGCGTTTCGCTGTGCGAGAACGTCACGTTGCTGAACATGATATGCGATACGAATTTTCCGTTCGAGTAGTCTCCCTTACATGCAACGACGGTATTAAGATACGGCGCAATCACTTTCACCGACGTGAGCGTTTCCCCGTCGTACGGGAGATACGCCATCCTGCCTTTACCGCGATCGAGATACCATTCGCCCGGTTCATCAAGTTCTTCCTTCACGTTCTCGATGAAGTACGGCTGCAGTCCCCCCTGATCGACGGCGAATGTCGGCATGCCGGTGAACGTGACGATGTTCTTCTTCATGTCCACGCTCTCGATGCGAAGGCGCGAAGAGCTCCACACATGGAGAATGGCGACTTCCACATCGGCGATGTTCTGCCAGTCCTTGATATCGCCGGGGGCGAAAACAAAATCGATCTGCGCTGCGCGGTGGGGTGCTGCTTTTCTCCGCGCAGAGTACGTAAGCCCGTCGACACGTTTCATCCCGATATGCGGACGGAATCGGCGTTCGAGCGGCTTGCCGCCCGCGGACACAAAAAGCTGGCGGAAATACCATTTCCCTTCCTTCACATCCGGGATGTCGATGACCCATGCACGTTTACCCGCTATCGCCGCCTCCTTGAAACCCGTAAGCATGCGTCCGCCGCTTATGACCGCCGTTTCATTCGGTGCCGAACGCCATATCACCGGTGCGTTCGCCGTGCCGCTGTCCTCCGGTGTAAAGAGGAGTGTTTCCGTCTGAAAATACATACCACCCTGCAATTCAACGACCGCAGGCGCATCGCCCTTTTTCGGTGCTGTGCGGAAAGCATCGCGCGCTTTCTGCGCTGTTGCGAACGGCTTTTCTTTCGTCCCGGGATTCGCATCGGAACCGGTGGGCGATACGTAGAATATCCCCGCAGTGGTATCGACGGGTACAGCCGCGGATCCGTCCATCGCTGCTGCGATCTCGCTGTCGGACAATGCGCGTGTGAAGAACTGCATCTCATCCATGCGCCCTTTGAAGAATCCCGGCTTTGTCGCCGATTCCGGATCGCCGCCCCAGGCATCCATGCCGATCCATATCCCTTCCTGATTGAAAGCAAGCGGCACGTTCACCGCATGTGTCTTGACGAGCGATCCGTTGATATAGAGCCGTACCGCTTTGGCGCTTTCTATGACCGCAGCGCAATGCGTCCATGTGCCGGGGTTGATCTGTGTCTTGTCCGAATTGCAGATGTACGACCATTTTCCGCTTTTATCGCATGCTTCGAAGACAAGGAGCTTTCCGCGTATCGTGAGTGCCATGCTCGTTGCATTGTTCGAGGTCCGTTTTACCACGAGCGGACGCCTGCCGGTGACCGAATCCGGATTGACCCAGAGCATGACGGTGAACGAATCGCGATTGAAGACGGCCTGTTCGCCTGGGGCAAGTGCAATGACGGCGTGTGCGGATGTGCCCTCAAAGGAGAGGGCCTTGCCGAATTTTCCTTCGGCAAGCGTTACTCCGTTCGCTTTCGTTACAAATGCCCCGATGCTCGAGCGCACCTTGATCGATGTCCCTGACACTTCATCACCGGTCCAGTGGATATCCGCCGCGCACAGTACCATTCCCGAACAGACTATTACTGCGATGAATGCTTTCATACTACCCTCCCTATGTTTCACTATTGCTAACGGGAATATCCCCGATGTTCCATCTCTGCGGTGACCGTTCCGACATCGACTGCACGAAGTGAACGCGCGCCCTTTGCCACCTGCTGAGCGGCAATAGCGGCCGCTTCGCCCATGGCGAAACAATCGGCGATGATGCGGTAACTTGCGAGCGCCTCGTGTTCGCCCCCGATGCATCTGCCGACGACCATGAGATTCTCTATGCCGCGCGGCAGGAGCGATCGGTACGGGATATGATACGGCGTAACCTTTTCAACGATGATGCACGGTTCCGCTTCCGTGCATTTATGTATATCGATCGGCTGGGTTACTGTGAAGAGCCCGTCATCGAAACGCGCGCCGCGCACCGTGTCATCCTTCGTTACGGTGTAATCGCAGGTGATGCGCCTACTCTCGCGTATGCCGGGCAGCGGCATGAACGGGCCGAACTCGATGTCGCGCATGGACGTCGTCTTTTTTAGCGCGTTGAAAACATCGACCGCCTGCGCGCGCAGTGCGATAAGCGCATCCGATATCCCCTCGGCTGAAACGGGGTCATACCCGCACACATGCATGGTGCCGTTCGTCATCGTGCTTTTCGTGCCGGTCTGGTTCTTCCACGTGCCGTGCACATACGGAAGCATGAAATCGGGTGACGTGTCGCGCACTTCTTTCGCAATGTCCTCCATCGATATCGTGCCTGCAGTATAATTGATGAACGTATGGCTGAGCGATATCGCCTGCATGGCGCCGTCCTTCGCGCGCCCCTTGGTGAATTTCGCTCCTGCCTGCGCCGCCGCATCGCCATCGCCGGTTGCATCGATGACGACGCGTGCTTTTACGGCGATGCGCCCTTCCTTCGTTTCTATAAAAACGCCGGAAACCGTTCCGTCGTTCTGTATCACGTTCGCCACCGTTGCGCGGTAAAGTACCCGTACGTTCGCCGCGGCAAGGAATGTGTCGAGATACGGCGTTACACGGAATTGATCGTAATTGCACATGGTCTTATTCCGCACCATGACGCCGTCGCGCTCGAGCAGCTCGAAGAATTCGCGCGTAAAGCCGCCCTTGTTCGTGAAATCGTTCGACCAGCCGAGCTGCGTAACGAGCCCGCCCGGCGCGCATGATTGTTCCACCATCACGGTGCGAAGGCCCATGCGTCCGGCGCACACCGCCGCGGCGACGCCTGCCGTTCCGCCGCCGGCTACGACGACATCGACGTCGTATTTCACCGGGACGTCGCGCTCAGGTTCTTTCACATATGTCATTGCATCGCTCCTCGTATCATTCGATGGACATCTTCAGATTGTCGAAATACGCACTGCCGTCCTTAATCAATCCTGCGGTGATCCCTGCCCAGGACACCGATCTGAAATGAGCGTGCAGGAACGGGAATGACTTGTTCAACTCACCGCCGTCGTACTTGAGCAGAAGTGAAAATTCGCCGCTGCCGATGGTGAATGCAATCTCCACATGCACCCATGTCCCCGGGCGAATGTCCGCCACTTTTGTGTCGCATACGAGCACACCCCCGTCGGCATTGCAGTCAAGCCGCGGCCCTGTCTCATCCACGGAGCCTTTCCCGCGCACTTCGAAGCGATAACTGATCGGCTCATCGGGGCTGATCATCGCATCGAATGACGCGCGGAACACCCCGCGTTCGATATTCCTGTACGCGACGAAAAAATGCGGATTATATGATTTTGAAATATCCTTGCGGTCTATGCATTTGAGCGAGCGTCTCCCGCCGAATGCCGCCTCTTCGCTGACCATGAAGGTAGCCGCCCCTTCCTTTCGTATCGTGAGGTCGGCAGGTTCCGTCCCCGCGGGCATCGATTCGAAATCGAGGTCAATGCGTGGGCGGCGCGACGGTGAATTCGGGTCTTCAACAGGCAGACGCGAGCGAACGGTGAATCTTTTCGCGAGCGAGCGCCACGTCTCATCGCCGTACACGCCTGCTTTTCTAATCTCATCATCGAACGGCACGAAACCGAGCTTTATTGCAGCGGAGGATGTATCGACGGTGAAATCGAATTTTTTCGGATCGCGGCAGCCGGGGTCAGTGATGAGTGAATCGTGCTCGTAGCCGAGCTTCTGGAATTCCGCGAGAGAATATCGCGAGAAGAAGCGCATGTTTGCGTCGCCGTTTATATTCCAGTAGATGTTCTTTGACAGCTCCGGCGGCATCGGACCTGCCTCCCACGACTCGCCGATGGCTGTGGTATTCGATGCGATAAAGATATTGTTCGACGCGGCGAAATGATTGAGCCCGTTCCTGAGTATCGCTCCGCGCCAGATGAAGCCGTTGCGGGTGAATGCACCGATATTGTTGCGGAACACATTGTTCGATCCGCGGTTCTGGAAATACGACGACCAGTCGATATTGTACGCGATATTGTTCTCCACAACGGCAGCGCGCGACTGCTCGTCGAGATAATAGCCTGCGAAACCTGCGTGTATGAACGGATACGCTACCGTATCGTGTGTAATGTTGTGATGCACCCACGTGTCGAGTGGACCGAATTGATAATACCCCGCCGCATCGCCGTGATAGCCAAGGCCGAGATAATGCATGTAATTGTATGCTATCTCATGACCGCCGGAATGATCCTCTCCCTTGTACGTCCACCGCGCATCGGAGGCTATCGCATCCCAGTGCACATCGAATATTTCGTTATGGGTGATCTTCGAGTACGAGGCGAAGCGATTGAGTATCCCGTAGCAGCCGTGCCATATCGTTCCGAGGCGATGCACGATGCTGTTATCGACAATATTCGATTGTACGCGTATGAGTTCCTTTTTTTTCGACTGCTCAAGCATCTGCAGAGTCTTGAGATCGGTGATCCCTATTTGTATACCGCCGGCACCCATGTCCCAGATATGACAGCGGACGATGGTGTTCTCCTGACACCCGGTGTCGAGCTCCATCGCATATTCGCCGAGATGCGCTATCTCGCAGTTGGAGAATATCGAGCGGCGCATATTTTTGGCATAGATAGCTGCGCTCAGGAACATATGTCCCTGCCGGTACACGCCGTTATGCTTTTCCATATCGCCGTCGGTGTGAGCGAACATGAGATCGCGGAATTCCAGATGCGCGACGGGCTTTGCTGCATCGGATGAAACGATCTCCATGATGGTCGTCATGAGTTTCGGCGCGATCACCTCTGCTTTCGACATATCCTCAGTCGCTTCCGGATAATAATAGAGCGTGCCTGACTTCCGGTCGAGATACCATTCTCCGGGCGTGTCGAGCGCTTCGAATACGTTCGCCACGTAGTACCTGAAATTCTTCTCCCAGAAATCAACGGGGCGACCGTGCGTGCTCTCAAATTTTACGATGCCCTTCTCTGTGTCAACGGACGCTATCGCATGAATCGTCGGTGTCCATGAGCCGATGAGAACGATGTCCGCATCGGCAAGATTCCTCCACTGCGCGTCGATATCCCCGGGGTAGAACACGAACGCTTTGTTGGATGCTTCCCCGTATGCGCGTCCTTTGGCGCGAAGCATCACCTGGTCCTCATTGGGCTTGCGCGCGCGTGTTTTCCCCACACCGTTCACGTACAATGAATTGAAAAACCATTTTCCGGAAGCAACATCGGGTACGGATATCTCATAGAACGGTTTGCCCGCGATCTTCTTCCATGTCCCGGTGATCGGCATGCCGCCGCTTACGACGGCGCGTTCTCCCGCAAGCGATCGATACACTACCGGCGCGTTCTCAGAGCCGGCATCTTCCGCCGTGAACACGAGTTTTTCAAGAAGACGATAGGTGCCCCCGGAAAGCCATACGGTTACCGCCTCGCTCCGATTCTTATGCTTTTCGGCGCGTGCTGCCGTCTGCGCGCGCACAATCCCGGCGAACGGTTTTTCCCGCGTGCCGGGGTTAGCATCGCTGCCGGTCGGTGCAACGAAGATATCGGCGGCGAACGCCGCTGCGGATGCGATGGTGATGAACACGATCAGTTCTTTTTTCATGCCGCTGCTCCGTTTCACATTGTTGCCCCTTCGAAAATATGGGATGCAAGTTCTATCGTTTTCGGGCGGGGCGTTGTCTCGAAGAACGATATTATCGCATCGATCATTTCCTTTGTTCTCACGCCGACGCGGCTTACCTCGGGGAAATACACACGTTCCGCGTACATGGCGCCATCCATGAGGAATCCGATATCCTCGGGTATACGGATGCCGACGGCGCACATGCGGCGATAGAGCAGTTCGCAGTACGTCGAAAGTCCGAGTATGACATCCGATGAACGCACGATGCGGCGTATCATATCATCGGTGATGCTGTTGTACAATGAGCGGGCCATATCATAGGTATAGAGCTGACGGTCGACGGCCGCTATCGATGTGCAGCTGAACGTGATCGCGAGGAATTCCTTCGCGATGCGTTCGTAGATATCCTGACGGTGCTTCTGCACATCGGTCGCGTACAGGAATACGCCGGTCACCCGCCGCCGGCCCTTTTCTGCGCAGTAGGAGAACGTGGTGCGTGCCGCCGCTTCCTCGTCGCGGAGAAGATAGTGCCGGTGCTTCGACGGTATGCGGTAATTGATCTGCAGTGTCGGGATATGCGCCGCGAGCGATTCTATCTCATTGTACTTCTCATTCCCGAGGACGATAAGCCCCGCATAGAGCGAGCTGTCGATGTTCTTGAGAATATGCCCCTTGGTCACGTGCGAGTAGAAGTGGAAGGAGAGCGTCCTGCCCTCGCGGCTCAACACATCCTGAAGACCCGCTATGATCTCCTGATAGTAGGGGTAATAGATCATTTCCTGATCCTCTGCGCAGATGATGACGGCAAGCCGCTTAAGCCCCCGGCGCATGTTCGACGCGAGTATGTTCCCGCGGTACCCGAGCGTCCGCGCGGTCCTGAGGATGGCGCGGCGTGTTTTTTCCGACGCCCGCGATGTATTATTGTCCCGAAGCACGGTAGCCACCGTGGTGTAATGCACGCCGACGCGGCGCGCGATATCCTTGACTGTCACCGATTCCCTGTGCATGTGTTAGTCTAACGTTAGACTAAATGAGTATACGCCATCCGGGCTGCTTTTGTCAAGGCGCATCCCGCCAAAACTTCTATTGACACGCTCGGGGTGTAGGATATAGTTTCCGTATGGATCTCGAAAAAATAAGCCGTATATTCCGTTCGATGGCGCGTGCGGCAAAACTCGTATTCGACGCGTCACCCGCCCTTGCACTTCTTGCGCTTGTCACGAACATGGTCATCGGTCTCGTGCCGCTCGTAACCGTCTATTCGACGAAGCTCTTCATCGATCATATCATGCTCCTCGTGAACAACCCGCAGGGGATACGCTCCCTTGCCGACCTTGTTCCCTATCTTATCGTGCTCTCCGCCGCCTGGTTCACCGGGCGATGGCTGGATGCGGCGAATAATCTTCTCACCGCGCTCATTCGTTCCCGCGTCGATATACACTGCAATTTCCTCATCATGCGCAAATGTGCCTCGTTCGATATGGCGTTCTTCGAGAACCCGGAGCATTTCGACATACTGCAGAACGCGCAGCGCGGCGCCTCATCGAGCGCATGGTCGATACTGCAGTACCTCATCAGCATTGTCCGGCAGACGCTCACGCTCACGTCATTCCTGTTCGTGCTGTTCAGGCTCCACTGGGCGGCCGTCATCCTCGTGGTGGTGATAACCCTTCCCCAGGCGTTCCTCGGCGGATATTTCGCGCGCCTGCGCTGGAAGATGCAGCGCGACCGTACGCCTGATGAACGTCTGCGCTGGTATTACTCCCATATACTTACCGACCGCGGTATTGCCAAAGAGATACGCACCCTCGGGCTTGCCGAGCTCTTTCTCGGCCGCTATCAGGAAAGCGCCACCCGCTTCTGGAAACAGGAGACCGAGCTCAGTATACGCGAACGCCTCGTCGATTCCGCGTTCACGCTCATCGAGGTCGCGGGCTCGGCACTCGTGTGGGCGTACATAGCCATGCGTGTCATATCGCATACGCTCACCATCGGTGATATCGTCCTCTTCACGAGCGCCGTGGAAAGCTGCCGCGGTAATGCGCGCGGTATATTCACTTCAGGCGGGAATATCTACGGGCAAAGTCTTTTCCTCGATAACCTCTATGCGCTCCTCGACATCACCAATGAAAAAATAGGCGGTGCGCTCCGCGGACCGAAGGGGAAGCCGCGATGGGGAACGCTCATCGCTCCTGAAACGCTCGTGAAGGGCGTTGAATTCCGCAACGTCTCGTTCCGTTATCCGGGAAGCGAACGTATGGTGTTCTCGAACCTCAACTTCCGTCTGCTCCCGGGGCAATCGACCGCACTTGTCGGGAAGAACGGCGCAGGAAAAACGTCGCTCGTGAAACTGCTTGCGCGGCTATACGACCCTGCCGAGGGCGTCATCCTTCTCGAAGGGAAAGACCTCCGTACCTACAGCATCGAAAGCGTTCGGAAATTCTTTTCCGTCGTATTCCAGGATTATGTCCGCTACAGCCTCACCCTGCGCGAGAACATCGCCCTCGGCGATCTATCGCACGCGGACGACAGCGCGCGTATCGAACATGCCGCATCGCATGCGGGCATCGCCTCGCTCGTAGGGCGCCTGCCGAAGGGATATGATACCTGGCTCGGGCGGCTCTTCGGCACAACGGGGAATTCGGCCGACCTTTCCGGCGGGGAATGGCAGAAGATAGCGCTCGCTCGCGGCTATATGCGCCAAAGCCCGGCACTTGTGCTCGATGAGCCGACCGCATCGCTCGATGTGTTCGCCGAGGCGGAGATCTTCAAGGGATTATCGCATGTCTCCGAGGGGAGGATGACCGTCATCGTGTCGCATCGCTTTTCCACCGTGCGCACCGTGGACAATATACTCGTCTTCGATGAGGGGCGCATCGTGGAAGCGGGGAGTCATGATCGTCTCATGAAGAAGAAAGGCGTGTATGCATCGATGTTCACTGCGCAGGCATCGCAGTATCGCTGACGGTATTGGTGCTTAAGGACGGAGCCACTTCGTCCTTGTGATATGCCGCAAGCGTACCTTCCATCCATCGAGCAGCCTTTTCCATCATGGCATCGAGCTCTTCTTTGGGGAAAGCACCGTCGGGACGGAGCGGCGGCGGGCATATCGGTTCGCCGAACACCTGACGTATCCGCGGGCGATGCTTCTTCTCAACACCGTTCTTCTCGCGTTTCGTGAGAACATAGACCATCGGCAGTATCGGCGCCTGATGCATGTATGACATGTAGAATGCACCGGGTTTGAATTTGAATATCTCCTGGCTCATATAGCAGAGATCCCCCTCGGGGAGAACCAATATGCTATGCCTTCTCCTGAGCGCTTCGCCGACCGAATTAGCTATCATCTTGAATCCGAGGGAATGGTTCGGAATGGGAAAAGCCCTGAGGAGGCGCAGTATCCGCCGGACTATGGGAACCTCGAAATTCCTCTGGGCTACCGAGGTATAGAGATGCCGCGGGAAGAACGTATAGCTCGCGAATACCGTATCGAAGTAGTGGCAGTGATTGGAAATGACTACGCATCCTTTTTTCTTGAGTATGCGCAGATTCTCCCTGCCGCTCACCGTGAGCCCGAAGTAGAGAGCGCTCAGTGTCGCGAGCACATAACAAAATAGAAAACACGGCAGTACAAGAAGCTCGAACCACCAGTCGAAATAGATGTAGGTGAACTTCTGCGCAAAGTCAATCTTCATCTTGTTGTTCTTTACGACGAAGAGCTTTTCTTTCGGTATCGAGCGCCGCTGGCTGTTGTCTTTCATCGCCCCTTTTTCCCGCCCCGTGTCGTATGGTGGAATTGCTGTGTACCCGCTTCCGGGGCAAGTACGCCGGCCCCGCCGCTGTTCGGAAGCTGCTTTGCATATTTGCTTGTCCGCAGGACTTCCGCGTACATCGCTTCCATCTCATCAAGACATTTTTCGAAGCGATACTTTTCCGCCATTTCCAGTGCTTTTTTCCGCGAGGTCTTAAGCTCACCACGGTGCTCATACCAATAGTCGATCTTCGCGGCGAGGCTGTCCGCATCATCGAACGTAAAGATGAAGCGTTTGTCAAGTGCGAATTGCGGCGCAGCGCTGTACCTGGAATCGCCGATAAGGCAGGGAAGCCCGCAGCCGATGGCCTCGAGGCAGGAAAGGCTCTCGAGCTCCACCATGGAAGCGTGGACGTACAGATCGGCAGTGTTCAGATACTCAAGCTTCTCTTCATGCGTTACATACTGAACGAACGGTTTTACCGGGAGTTCCGCGCCGTTCTTGATCAGTGTTTCAGACATCTCTCCCTTGCCGCAGAGCAAGAGCTGTATCTTGTCGGCGTATTTCGAGCGCTTCACTCCTTCGACCAGGAGCGTTTGCCTTTTTTCAAGCGCATGGCGGCCGACATTCATGAGCACAAGCTTATCGCCGAACCATTTCGGGCGGGCGTGTTTCTTTGCGGCATAATCCGCCGGTATGCCGTTGGACACCACTTTCAGTGTTTTCCTGCAACCGCTTTTCCTCAGATGATCGGCCGCGAACTGCGACGGGCATTGCGTGAGGGGCACCCGATTAAAAAGGAAAAAGTTGAAAAGCTTCCCGATCACGAATTCAAAGAACCTGCTTTCTTTGCCCATGGCCCCGAGAATGTTCTGCGGCTGCACGTGGTAGGCGCCGATGACGTTTTTCTTCATTGATCTCGCGATCTTGGCAGCGCCGTGCCCGAGAAAGAACGGGAACTGTATCTGGACCAGATCAACATCTGAAAATGCTTTTCTAAGGACATTTTTATCGGCGAGGCCGAACTGAAAGTCCATGTTCGCCTGCGATTCCTCGGTGCCGGGCATGTAAAATCCCTTCACCGGGAAAAAGTTCTTTTTTTCAAGGGATTTTGTCGCGACAATATTGAATTCATGCCCTCGCTTTTTGAGCCCTTCGACCAGGCGCATCGTGGCGACGCATCCGCCGTTCCCCTTATTATACGCATCAACAACCATTGCGATCTTCATGATTTCTTCCTCGGAATTCCGTTCCATTTGACCGGCATTCCCATGAGATGATTTTATACCTATTCCATGCTATGCCGGCCATGGTATCTGATTCTGAAAAGTGGACAATACCCCAAAGGGGGTAGTTTTCATCTATCCCTGATGGGGTAGGACATTCCTCACTGCTTCTCGTCGGGTGAGAAATCGAGGAATTTCGTGATGATCTTGAGGCGGGTGTTCACACCCATTTTTTTATAGATATTCTTCGTATGCGTTTTGATCGTGCCGGCGGCTATCGGAAAGCGAGCGGCGATCTCCTTCGTCGAGTATCCGGTGAGTATCTCCTCGACGATCTGCTCTTCGCGAGGGGTGAGATTGAAGCTCGCGAAGAATCGCTTCTTCTCCTTCGGGGAGATGGCCGACAATCTGTTCTCGCGGCGCACTTCCATGAAATAGTACACCGAATAGATGTAGAGGAATGTGACGCCGGCGGCGAATATGAGCGCCTCGGGACGGAACGGATCACGGACGATAAGGTTCCAGTAGAGCGCATGCCCGCAATAGGCGATGCCGGGCGTCAGGAGCGAGAGCACACGCATCCACCGCTTATTATTGTGATACATGCGTACGATGAGGAATGAAATGCTCGGCGCTATCCAGATGAACGAGGTGAACGTCCTTGAAAAAACAAGGAGCAGTATCGGTATCACGATGAACGATGTCGTCGCATTGAAGAAATACGCTGCATGCGCTACCCGATGCGACGCACCGAGCGCCTTCACGATAGCCAGCGGGATAAGGAATGTGACAAGTCCGAACGCTGCGATCGATGCCGGGAACCATGCCGGGTACATGAGTTGGTCGTTCAGCCCGGGAAAAAAATGGAACAGGAGCAGGCTCAAAATAGAAAGGAAGAGCGCGGCAAAGAGCGTGCGAAAACGGAAATTCTTGTGTATGCTTTCTTCAATGCTGAACACGGTCGGCATCCTTGCCGGCACTTGCAGGAAGTACCGGCATGAGCGAATCAGCTATCGTCGTCCCCGTAAGCTCGGTACGCGTCCAGCCGATGAACGGGAGATAGAGCTCGAGCAGTATGGGTATATCGACGCGCGTCATAACGGTCACCCGCTGCGAGAGGAAGCCCGACCGCATGGATAATTCGTATATCTCCTCTTTCTTCCCGCCGATAAATTTCGTGTAGTTGGTTACGAACGAAAAATCGGCTGGATAGACATCGATGCTGTCCAGATCAAGAAAGCGCAGTGTTGCGTTCGTGCGTTCCGGCCCGATCTTATCGGCATACCGTCCGCCGGTCAGATAATCGTATGCATCGGCGTTCACCACCCGTGTTTCAGTGGATGTGCCGCGTATGATATGAATGACGACATTGGAACCGAAATTCGTCGCGTACATATCGTATTCATATCCCGGGAATGTGGTACGCGATACATTGCTGTAGGTGACGAGCATGTGTTTCTTATCGAGCGTGAAATATGATGTGCGGTCCAGCGTGAAGGTGAGGAACAATATCGGCATAACGGCATTTATCTTCACGATATAATCAGCCTCGCCCCCCGGGCGATGGGTGATGCGCACATGGTTGGAACCGATAATGCTGCCATTATATGCGATCTTCATCCGATATTCTTCGCCCGTACCGAAGGCGGACATACCGGTGAAAAGCAGCACGGCAGGCACCGCGAGACGACTGAAGATCAAGGCGAGCTGACGATACATACGGCCGTTTCTCCTCATCAACAGGGTGCGCCAGTATACCCCGATTGGATATATCGTCAATACCGGGGCATGCCGATTATGATGTTCTTCCATAATAAGGCCGCAGAAAAAGCGCTTAAGCTGCCGGTGTGCAGGCCGATAATCGACAGTGTAGTCGTTCTCGGAGGGTAGTTATGCGTCGGCTTTGCCTTATCATCATTCTCACGATAATACCAGCATACGTTTTTGCGCTCACGCTCACGCTCAGGCAGCATATCTCCGTTTCCGGCGATGTCAGACTTCTCGATGCATTCCATTCCGACGGCGACATCGCGAACCCGGTGCTCATGCCGAGGCCGACGACAACGACGACGGTAACACTTGCATTCCTGCTTGCACAGGTCAATCGCGAGCTTTCCGGCATCGACCTTGATGCGGTCGGGTCCCGTATCGTGATCTCACCCGGTGCATCACGAGCCTCAGGGTCCGAGACGCCGCCCGCAGCAGCTTCCGCCGCACCCCGCAGCATATCGACAGGAACGGATATGCCGACGCGTGACGATGCGAACACAACAGATACCGATCCCTGGAGAGCATTCGTTGCCGATAAACTCCTCGATGCTATCGTCCCGGGTGGCGCGAAGAAAAGCGAGTTCCGCGTCAAATTCCTCTATAAGCTCCCCGTGATAACGATGCGCAACGATAATACGCTCTCGTTCGTGTTCGGTCAGGGAAAAATGGTCGGCACACAGCGCATACGTGTGGACGTGCTTTCGCGCGACGGCAAACGCGAGAACTGGTTCGAAACGCTCGTGGAAGTGTATACCGTCAAGACCGTGCTCACGGCAAAGGCGTATATCGATAAGAACACGGCGATGACGAGCGACCTCTGCGAGGCCAGGGAATATCGCTCTGACCGCATACCGGCGGACAGCGTGACCGATGCGGCCGAGCTTGCAAATCGCATGACGAAGTATTATATTAAACGTGATAATATCGTGCGCCGCTTCCACCTCGCAGATACGATCGCGGTGCACAAAGGGGATACGGTTGACGTGCACATGAACGACGGCGCGATAATGCTTTCCGTGAAAGCGACCGCGCTCGCCGACGCCGGCGAGAACATGCGCGTGAAGCTCATGAACCCGACGACGAAACGCGAGTTCGCCGGCATCGTGCGAAAGGGCATCGTCTACGTCAGCAGATAGTCCGCATGAAAGATGTTCTCATCATCGAGGATGAATCGTTCGCCGGCAACCTCCTCGCACCGCTCAAGGCTGCGGGGTTCGTCGCCGTAGAGAAGAACGACCCGCGCGAAGCGGTGCATGAACTTGAAAAGAACCGCTACGCCGTCATCATAGCCGATGTGAACCGCATATCCGAGCTTTCCGATTTCTGGCGGGAGAAGCTCGTTGAGGCGGCGCATGTGCCCATCGTGCTTACCTGTGACGTATCGCGCATCGAGGATACGCTTTTTCCCATAAAGCAGAATGTGTACGACCTCATCGTCAAGCCTTACGATTTCGACGAGGTCAAGCGCGTCGTTGCCGCGGCGCGCGATATCTATCTCAAGCGCGAACAGAAAAAGGACATCTTCCCCTACCTCACCGCGAGCTTCAGTTTCGACTTCCCCTCGCGCGTGAAGAGCGTGGGGCTTTTCTCCACCTATGCGGCGGATATGTTCGCCCTCCACGGCCTCGGGCGTGCCGGGAGCGGTTTCTCCGTCGCCTGCGAAGAGGCCATGATGAACGCGCACTTGCACGGCAATAAAAGCGATGAAAAGAACCACATACGCGCGAACATCGCCATCGATGCGGTGCGCGTAACGGTGACGATAGAGGATGACGGTGAAGGTTTTCAATACGCCTCACGCGCGGCGGACGAACGGAAAGCGCCGGATATCTATCGCGGGAGCGGTCGGGGCATCGCCCTCATCGAGATGTACACCGACGAATACCGCTATGAGAACGGCGGGCGGCGCATCGTATTGATAAAAAACAGGAAGTGAGCTAGAATATGCCCCGTTCGAGGAGTGCGCAATGATAACGGTGATTTCGGTGAACGGGATATCGGTCGTCGCGCTGGGCGGGAATGTCCTTATCGACGATGTGGATATCCTTGAGGCAAAGCTCAATGACGCCTTCGACAACGGTTCGCGAAAGTACATTGTGGATTTCAGCGATACGGACTATATCTGTTCCTATGGGCTCGGCGTCATCGCGCAGCTTCTGAAAAAGGTCTTTGAACAGGGCGGCGTGGTGCGCTTCTGCGCCGTCGGCGGCAAGCTCAAGGGCGTGTTCGAGACCATGCAGTTCACCTCCATCGTCGGCATCGATGCGACACGCGATGCCTCATTCGCTGAAATGAAATAACAGGAATTCCCGTGGGCATCATCATCACCATCATCGATATCGTACAGTACATCGTCATCGGGGGGCTCTATCTCTATTCGCTCCTCTGGCTCGCATGGATAATCATGAGCTGGCTTCAGGCCTTCGGCGTCGTGCAGATCAATCCCGACAATACGCTCATACGCATCGTGAGCGCGGCTACCGACGGCGTCATCGACCGCGTGTTCGGCAGCATTCGTGAGAAGCTCATCATCGGCGTGATAGATATATCGCCCTTCATATTCCTCTTCGTCGTTGCGAACATACTGCCGCAGGTGCTTACCTGGCTGTTCATGCTCCTGAAGCGCGCTATCATCTCCGGCGGTTTCGGCGGCTGATAACAGCATTCCGAATCGCCGCACCTTAAACATTGAGACTGTCGCGAAAAGAGAGAACAAGGGGTCATGACCTTGTTCTGTTCCTTTCTCTCGCTTTGTTACACCATTTCTACATATACTCGTGCGTACGCCATTTTCGCAATACTCTCCGTTTTCGATCATTTCGCGCTTGACATTATTTTTTTACAATAGTATACTCGAATACCCTTTTCAGGGGCACCTCAATACCGCGGGGTGGAGCAGTTGGTAGCTCGTTGGGCTCATAACCCAAAGGTCGTAGGTTCAAGTCCTACCCCCGCTAATCGGTCGTGGTCTGGAAGCGTTCGGGCCACGGCCGTTGTTCCCGTGAATGCGGCGGGGTAGCTCAGTCGGTAGAGCATCGCTCTCATAAGGCGAGTGTCAAGGGTTCGAGTCCCTTCTCCGCTAATAACCTTAAAAAAAGCAGGTGATTTACAGTGGCCAAAGTCGTCATCAACGAAGGCGAGTCGGTCGAATCAGCGGTCAAGCGCTTTCGCCGTCAGTGCGAGAACGAAGGCATTCTCCAGGACATCAAGGAGAAGCAGTTCTACAAGAAACCCTCGCTCGAGCGCAAGATGAAACGCGAGAAGGCGGAAAAACGCCTGAAGCGCAAGATCAAGAAAGAGCGCCGGTTGGGTCTCTCGTAGTTGCCCCTCGGCTCCCACCTCGACATGCTCGGGGCAACGGCTCGGGGCACGGTTCAATTCCGCTCCGGGCACACAGCTTGACGTTCTCTGAAACAAAAGAAGAAGCAGGATGCATGAACGCGGCGGGCCAATGGTCCGCTGAGGAAAGTCCGCACCTCAAAAGGGATGGGCGCAGGCTAACGGCCTGACGGCGTGAGCCGATGGAAAGTGCAACAGAAAACAGACCGCCGGAAACGGTAAGGGTGCAATGGTGCGGTAAGAGCGCACCGCGCACGGAGCGATCCGTTGCGGCATGGTAAACCCCGCCCGAGGCAAGGTTAAACAGGACGTTCGGTATCCTTTCCGTAAGTCCGGGTAGACCGCATAGATAAATGTTCATGCGCGACAGAATGCGGCTTACAGTCCTGCTTCTTCTTTTTATTTATCGTGATATCGGCACCGCCGCCTATCGCTTTTATCTCGAATGTCCGGCCGGCGTTCGTGCCGCTGAATAGTTTTTTTTCCTTCGGGCCGGGGAGCTCAATGCCCTTGAATATCTCCCCGCCGGGAAGACGTGTTATCGATTCGAATACGGCGCCGATGACTTGTTCTTTTGGGAGACCGACGAATTTTATGAATGCATTGTTGCAGTAATCGACGAAGCCCTCGCGGCTGACGTGGAGCATCATCGTGTTGACAACGAATGATATCTCTTCCGGCATTGCCCACCCCTGTCTCAACTCAACATAGAACACGGCAGCCGATCGCGACGGAACAACTGTTCTCAGTATACTCCCCGGGAGCACCCCGTCAATGGCTTACGACACGAGTGAAAGGATTCAGCCCCGCTTGCGCCACTCGCGCGGTGTCATTCCCATAATGCTTCGGAATAACGACGAAAAACGCGCTGCGGCCGGAAAGCCGTATCGACGCGCAATTTCCTGCACCGTGGCCCCCCCATAGCGCAGATCTATTTTCGCGAGCTCCATCTTCTGCCTGATGATGTGGTCATAGGGCGATGTCTTCAGACGTTCACGGAATACGCGGCTTAAATGCTCGCGGGACACCGACAGCCGCGCTGCCAGTTCGGACGATGTAAAAAGCCGTCCGGCATCCGCATTGAGCAATTCGAGCGCACGCCGGATGAGTATATCGCCGGCGTCGTGTGCGAGCGACGCCCCGGTGGATGCGGCGAGTGCGATGAGCAGATCGAAAGCGATGCGCGCACTTTCCGATGCGCTCTGCTGTATCGTACGTACCGCCCCGGGATTATACGTGCGCATACTGCGTATTATCGGGGACGTTCTCGGGAGGGAGAACACGCGGCCGAAAGCGCGATTAAGCCCGGCGACCATATCGCGATAACCGCCGCCCTCGAACGAGGCCCAGAGCACTACCCACGGCGTGCGGAATTCCTTCGGATACCAGTACACATACGAGGGGTCGTTATGATTGACGAGGAATCCTTCACCTTCGGACAATGATCGCTCGCCCCGCTCATCTGAGAACATGCCGCTGCCGGATATCGTATACTGGAAAAGCGAAATTGTATCGCTTCTATCTTTGCCCGCGTATCGATACGGGGTACCGGTCACCGTGCTTTCATAGATAAGCCGGGTGCGGGGAAGCGCTATATCCCCCGCGGTCGCTATATGTACGCCCCAGTGATGAATGACCATATCACATATCCATACATATTATCACGATATGCACCTATTATTCGATAAATATAAAGCTATTATATATCACATATCAAGAATTTCAAGGAGTTCCCCATGCAAGCAGCAGCGGAACGAACAAGTATGTTCACCATAACCGAAAGTGAACGCGTGTATCTGCGCGATCTGGCGAAAAAGTACCGCGACTATGCCGCGCTTCCCGTGATGGCCGAACGTGAAAAGCGCTGGTATGCGCATAATTCACTATCGGCCGGCAGCCCCATGATAGTCATGGAAGTCGGTTCTTTTGCCGCCGATTTCCTGCCTGCGCTCCGCTGTGAAAGCCCCGAGGCAGCGCGTATCGAGCGTAAGCTCATCGAACCGATACTCAATCACGAGCTCATCGACGATGATAAGGTCATCTCGCCATGGCTCGCCATTGATGAAGCGGATATTTCGTTCAAAGAATTCGATCTGAACATATCGCGCTCACGGGTAAAAGACGCGCGCGGACTCGAACTCGGCTATCACGATGAAAGTCCCATCACCGACCTTATCCGCGACTTTCACATCCTCAAGCCGTCCGTTTTCTCAGTGAACCGAGAAATGGCGGCACAGCGTATGGCCTTCGCTGAAGACGTTCTCGGCGATATACTCCCCCTTCGGCGTACCAATCGCATACTTGACTGGTATCTGGGGATTTCCGCGAAGTGTATACGGCTCATGGGCATGGAGCGCTATTGCATGGCGCTCATAGACACGCCCGATGCCGTACGCGATCTCTATCGCTTCCTTCGCGACGATGCGCGGCGCTTCATTCGCTGGCTCGAGTATGAGGGCCTCCTTACGCTCAACAACGGCAATCAGTACGCGGGTGCCGGGAGCTACGGCTTCACCGATGAACTCCCGAAAGACGATGTATCAGCCGGGGTGAAACTTTCTGACCTCTGGGTGAACATGAACTCCCAGGAAACGATATCCGTGTCGCCGTCCATGTACGCTGATCTCATCTTCCCCACATACCGCGAGCTTGCCGCCGAATGCGGGCTTGTCTATTACGGCTGCTGCGAGCCGGTGCACACCATCTGGGACGATTGTCTTTCAAAGCTCCCGAATCTCCGCAAAGTATCGATATCGGCATGGTGCAACGAGAACTTCATGGGCGAGCGGCTTCGCGGTTCACGCATCATCTACTCACGGAAACCCGACCCGACGCTCATCGGTGTCGGTGCCTTTGACGAAGCGCGATATCGTGAGCATATGGCGAAAACACTGACCGCGGCCAAGGGCGGTACGCTTGAGGTTGTATTCCGCGATGTGTATTCCATCTCCGGAGAGAAAAGCCGCCCGGGAAAAGCGGTGCGCATACTCCGCGAGCTTATTGAGAAGCACTGGCGCTGAAGTATATCCGACCTTGACATCGGCCCAGATGAAGTCTCGTTGTTCATGGGCGTACAGGGAATATCGCATGTTGTTTTCGCGGCATTCGCCATGCGCGTTTTGACATAAATTCATATTAATGCTATCATGCCGATAGTATTAATTCGTTTTTTATGTTCGGGGCGATGCAGAAATGCGTATGCAATTGCACGCCGTTGCGTTACGACGCGCCACAATGGGTGCAAGGAGCATATCGCATGAATGCTGCGGCAAAAAAAATGCTGGACTCGTTTGACTTCAAGAAGCTTGTCAAAAGCAGATGGATGGTGGCCTTCACGCTGACCGTCCTCGAATTCATCCTGTACTACGGCTACATTATCCTCATCTCGGTAAATAAACCGCTGATGTCTCAGAAGATAGCCAAGTTCACCACTATCGGCATACCCATCGGCATCGGCGTTATTGTGCTGTCATGGATATTCACGTTCATCTATATCATTTGGGCGAACAATGCCCATGACCCCGAAGTCAAACGTTTGAAAACCAAGCTTGTCAAAGGATAACACTATGAAAAAGGCATTCTTCGTCATACTTGCCGGCATATCATCGCTTTCTCTGTTCGCAGATGCCGCCGCCGCCGCCGCACCAGCGGCGAAAGCTACCACGCTCGGCTCTCCCACGCTCCCCTCCATTCTGTTCTTTTTCGGTATCGTTGCCATTACACTTGTGATAACCTATTGGGCGGCGAAGAAAACGAAAACATCCTCCGAATATTATGCCGCGGGCAGAAGCGTAAGCGCCCTCCAGAACGGGCTCGCATTGTCAGGCGACTATATGAGCGCCGCATCGTTCCTCGGCATCGCCGGTCTTGTCGCCCTCAAGGGATATGACGGCATGATATACGCTGTCGGCTGGCTTGTCGGCTGGCCCGCGCTCATGTTCCTCATTGCCGAGCCGCTCCGCAATCTCGGCAAATTCACGTTCACCGATGTCGTAGCATTCCGCCTGAAGAACACCCCCATTCGCATAGCCGCGGCTTTCGGCGGCATTCTGACCGTCCTCTTCTACACCATCGCACAGATGGTCGGCTCGGGCAATCTCATCAAGCTCATGTTCGGTATTCCGTATGAGATAGCCGCCGTCATCGTCGGCATCATCATGCTTGCGTATGTGCTCTTCGGCGGCATGATCGCCACCACCTGGGTACAGATAATCAAGGCGGTGCTCCTCGTCCTCGGTGTATCGGTGCTCGCTTTCATCGTTCTCGCGAAATTCCATTTCAATCCCGGCGAGCTCTATGGCGCCGTAGCGACACAGTACGGCCAGGCGGCACTTGAGCCCGGCGGATTGATATCAAATCCGATCGATGCGATATCGCTCGGGCTCGCGCTCATGTTCGGACTGCTCGGGCTTCCGCATATTCTCATGCGCTTTTACACCGTTCCCGATGCGAAGGCCGCCCGCAAGTCGGTGCTCTACGCTACCGGCTTCATCGGGTACTTCTATATAATCATCCCTATCGTCGGATTCGGCGCTGCTGCGCTTGTCGGAAGGGATATCATCTCGAAGATAGACAAGGGCGGCAACATGGCGGCACCGCTTGTGGCTGAACTTCTCGGCGGCACACCGTTCCTCGGCTTCATCGCCGCAGTAGCGTTCGCAACGATACTTGCCGTCGTTGCCGGACTTACCCTCGCAGGCGCATCGGCGTTCTCACATGACATCTACGTCAATGTGATAAAAAAAGGGAAGGCGACCGAAAAAGAGCAGGTCAGGGTAGCGCGTATAGCCACCTGTATCTTCGGCATCATCGCGGTGCTCCTCGGTATCCTCTTCAAAGGGCAGAACGTCGCGTTCATGGTGGGTCTCGCGTTCGCCATCGCCTGCAGCGCGAATTTCCCGGCGCTTCTCATGTCGATACTCTGGAAAAAGTTCACCACCGCCGGGGCGGTCTGGTCGATACTGACCGGTGCGATACTCTCGGTCGGGCTCATCATACTGAGCCCCACGGTATGGGTCGATATCATGAAGAACCCATCGCCGATATTCCCGCTCAAGAACCCGGCCATCATCTCAATGACGGCGGCGTTCATCGCGGGCATCGTCGCGTCGCTCGTGACGAAGGAAAAGAAGGCGGAGGAAAAGTTCGAGGATGAAAAGTTAAGGACATACCTCGGACACGGGGCGGAATAGCCCCGCGCGCTTGCTGACGACATTGCTATTTCGTTCCGAAGGCGTATACTTTTTCGTATCATGAAGGCCGTGCGCAATCATCAGTATCGCAGGACCGTCTCCGATCTGCGTATCTTTGTCGCCGTACAAAGCATCGATCAGTTCGATCCCTACTATTTCGACGAGCATGGCGTCGGTGTCGAGATACAGGACCTTCTGCACTTTAACCTGGACGATGACGCCGCCGCATCGATAACGGAACGGTATCGTGAACGGCTTCTACGCTTTCACGGCCCTGTTGCGTTCCATGCCTGCGTCCCGCCGAGAGCGGACAGCATCAGCGAGCAGACGCTTCTCGACCGTTACCGCCGTATGACCGCGGCAGCGAAGACGCTCGGCGCTTCGACCATTATCTTTCACAGCGGTATCGATCCTGCGGCTTCCACGCCCGGCGACATCGAACGGCTTACCGAGTTCTGGCGCGGCATCCGCACCGACATCGAATCGGCAGGGATCACCGCCGCGCTTGAGAACGTGCTTGAGGACGATTATCGGCCGCTCCTCTCGCTCATACGCGCGGTCGATTCCCCGCGCATCGGCATCTGTCTTGACCTCGGCCATCATCACCTTAATTCAAAACAGGTCATCGAGGAATGGCTTCTCAATCTGTCGCATCATATCCGTCACATCCATATCCACACGAATGACGGTGCCGATGATGCGCATGACCCGATCGGTGATGCAGCACTGCGCCGCTTCATCGGGCTCTGTGCCGATCACGATCTTGTCCCGGCGATCTCCTTCGAGTATCGCGAGATGTCCGCCGAGCTCATACGCCGAGAGGCGGGGCGGCTGCGCGCGGCGCTCGGTAACGTGTCATCATCAGCGAACACAGGGACGCTCAAGCAGCTTCGCACGTTCCTGATGCAGATAGCGCTCCCCGCCGCTTTGGCGTTGTCGCTCTTCAGCGCGCTCATATTCGGTTTCATCATACCGAAATACGAGGACATCATCATGGACCGAAAACGGGAGATGATACGCGAGCTTGTGCGTTCTGCGGTGAGCGTGGCGACACGCCTTGAAAAGGATGCACGCGCCGGGCGCATGACAGACGATGACGCCCGCCGTGAAGCGGCGAAGCTCATAGGACAGATGCGCTATGGACCGGAAGTGAAGGATTATTTCTGGATAACGGATATGCACCCGCGCATGATCATCCATCCCTACCGCACCGACCTTAACGACACCGATCTTGCCGGCTTCACCGATCCCGGCGGGAAAAAGCTTTTCAATGTTTTTGTCGCGGTCGTTCGTTCCAACGGCGGCGGGTATGTCGACTACCGCTGGCAATGGAAGGATGACCCGGCGAACGTTGTGCCCAAGCTCTCGTATGTCGAAGGGTTCGCTCCCTGGGGCTGGATAATCGGCACCGGCATGTACATCGAGGATGTGAAGGCCGAGATCGCGCGGATAGAACAGCGGCTGATATTCATCTCGTTCGGCATTACCATTATCGTCGCGCTGATACTCGCCTATCTTGCGCGCGTCGGGTTCAGATTGGACCGCCGAAGGATGCTTACCGAGGAGAGCCTCCGTGCAGCACGGGAAAAATATCGCCTCCTCGTCGAAGCGTCCACCGAAGGCATACTCATGTGCTCGGGGAAGAGCATCATATTCTCGAACGCGCAGGCGCGTACCATGCTCGGGTGGAGCGAGGAGGAATTCGCCGCGCTCGATCCCGATGGTCTCTTCACGGCTGATGCGGCATCCGCCTGGGCGGCAGCGGGGAAACGCATGCCGGCACGGTTCGAATCCCCCGTACGCACAAAAAGCGGCATACCGTTCGACGCGCTTGTCATCGCAACACCGGTGTCGTTCGCGGACCGCGACGGCGTCATCATCATCCTCAGGAGCACGGCGGCCGGCGATGCCCCGGCGCGTACCGCGTATGATCACTCGCCGACAGGCCACGACGGTCCCGCGGGCGATGATCGTACGGTATCTGCGTGCATGCCGGTCGCAGCAAGTGCGCAGGCGCTTTTCGTCCGATATACCGACCGCGTTAAGGATATTGTCCGGCAGATGGATGCGTCCGATTTCGGCGTGGTCATCGTGGCCGGCGAAGAACAGGCAATGCTCGGCATCATCACCGATCGTACTATACGAGAATGGGCCGCTCGCGGCGGGGATGATGCGGCTGCGTATGAGATCATGCGCGCGCCGGTGGCCGTCGTGCCGGAGGGAGCGCTTGCGTTCGAGGCCGATATCGCAGCGGACAGGGGGCGTACGGATTGGGTCGCCCTCCGCAGTGCACAGGGCGTCACCGGCTTGTCCTATCGAGATCCGTCGCGGCGGAACACATCACCCGGAGGATTGATACAGGCGATACGGGAAGCAAGGAGCGCTGAAGAGATACGTTCGCTCCATGACCGTTTACCGCTCATCGCCGGAGAGCAGTGTGATGCCGGCATCGCACCGCGCATGCTCGTCCGCATCTGTACCGCTGTTGCCTGTACGATAATCGAACGGTACTGCGCGCTCGCAGAAGCCGATGTCGGCGCTCCTCCCTGCGCGTACTCGTTCATAACGCTCGGCAGCGTTGCGCGCGGGGAGCAGACGCTCGTGAGCGATCAGGATAATGCGATAATATATCAGGACGGCGGAAGCGGCGGCTATTTCCAGGAGCTCGGTCAGCGCGTGTGCGTGCTCCTTAACAGAACGGGATATGCCTATTGCGACGGGCGCATCATGGCCAAGAGCGAACGATGGTGCGCACCGCTTTCCCGCTGGAAGGAATATTATTCCGCGTGGGCGGCGACCGGCGACCCCGAGGATATCCTTGATCTCAGCATTTTCTTCGATCTCCGCGCCGTGAGCGCTGAGAGCGCCCTTGCCGATGATCTGCGTGCGCATATACTGCGTGTCCTGCCCGGAAAAAAACCGCTCATGCATCACCTCGCGCGCATCGCACATGGGCGGCGGCTTCCTGTCGGTGGGCTCGGTGCGCTCTTGTCGGAGACCGTTGACGGTATCGATGTCATCGATCTCAAGAAGATCATGCTCGCAGCGGTGGATACGGCGCGTGTGTTCGCGCTTGATGCGGGGCTATCCGCTATGGACACGCGTACACGCATCGCGTGGATGAAGGACAACGGCATCTGTGCGCCCTCCGATGGTGAGGCCATCATCGATGCATACGACGCGCTCATGGACATGCGCATCCGTCATCAGATGCGATGCATACGAGAACGCCGCGAGCCGGATAATCGTATCGCGGTAAAGGGCATGAACGAATTCGAGCATGATACGCTCCGCTCGGCGATAGCCCGTATCGCATTGCTGCAGCGGCTGCTCGAGAAGGAATTTTCGATCTCCTGACATCCAGTGTTTTTCCGCTGCTGACATTTCCCGCAATAGAAATTTACGTGTCGCAAAACACACTCACCCCATTCCCGCATAAGTGTACGCGTTTTACCGCATGCGCTTTTCGATACGCTTTTCGAGACTGCTCGTTTGACAAAACCCCCCGTTTCGATACAATTGCCGGACTTTCGCAAGGAGTTGAGCAATGGCATCGATAGACACCACGCGTACAAAACAAGCCGGCGATTATATCCGCTATCTCGCGCTTTTCGGCGTTGAGAACGCCAAATCGGGCCACCCGGGACTCCCGCTCGGCTGCGCGGATCTCGGCGCGATACTCTATCGCTATGTGCTCCGCTATCATACGGGAAGCCCCAAGTGGATAAACCGCGACCGCTTCATACTCTCGGCCGGTCACGGGTCCATGCTCCTGTACTCGCTTCTCCATACGGCGGGATATAAGATCGCGTTGAACGATCTCGCCAATTTCCGGCAGCTCGAAAGTCTCACGCCCGGCCACCCTGAATACGATATCAATCTCGGTATAGAGACGACGACCGGCCCGCTCGGGCAGGGTTTCGCGAACGCGGTCGGCATCGCCATTGAAGGGAAAATGCTCGCGGCGAAATTCAATCGCGAGCTCTTCCCGCTCTTCACCTACAATGTGATAACCCTCATGGGTGACGGCTGCAATATGGAAGGCGTCAGTTACGAAGCGGCTTCCGTTGCGGGGCATCTCGGGCTCGATAACCTTATCGCCATTTATGATTCCAACAGCATAACCATCGACGGCAAGACCGATATCACGTTCACCGAGGACGTGGGCCGCCGCTATGAAGCGCTCGGCTGGCACGTCGAACGCTGTGCCGCGGACGATCTCAACTGCCTCTACACGACCATCGAGAAGATCCGCAACGTCAAGGGCAAGCCGAAGCTCTGCATCGTCACCACGGTCATCGGCGAGGGGCTCGCGAAGCTCCGCGGTTCGAACAAGGTGCACGGCGCGCCTGCCGGTGTGGACGAGATCGTACACTTCATACAGACATCGACGGTGCGGAGGCTCTTCGAGAAGACGTTCGGCAAGAATATCGTCGACGATGCCGCGAAGCTCAAGGAAGTATGTGAGAAGGCCGTCAATGAGAAAAAGCTTCCCGTCGAAGGCGCGGATGAATACGCGTTCCTGAAGGAGCGTGCGCAGGAGAATAAAAAGTCCTACGATGCATGGGAAGTGATGCTCGCCTCGTACAAGACGAAGTTCCCCAAGGATTTCGATGCGCTCTCAAAGTACATGGACTTTTCGATACCGGCGGACCTCAGAGAAAAGCTTCTTTCCTACAGGGAAGAGAAGCCGGATGCGACACGCAATATAAGCGGCCGTGTGCTCAATCTCTGCGCGGAAGCGATACCGCAGATCATCGGCGGCTCGGCCGACCTCATCGAATCGACGAAAGCGACGGTAAAGGGCTCTCCCTATCTTACGAAGAACGATTTTACCGGACGCAATATCGCCTTCGGTGTGCGCGAACACGCGATGGGTTCCATCGGCAACGGGCTGGCGCTGAACGGCTCGCTCATACCGTTCACGTCGACGTTCTTCACGTTCTTCGATTATATGAAGCCGCCGGTGCGCCTCGCGGCGATAATGAAATTGAAGCATCTGTTCATCTTCACGCATGATTCCATCTATGTCGGCGAGGACGGCCCGACGCATCAGCCGATAGAGCATCTCAATGCGCTTCGGCTCATTCCTGATCTTACCGTCTTCCGCCCGGGCAACGATGCCGAGACCGCGCTTTCCTATCTCTATTTTCTTGAAGAGGCGAAGGGCCCGGTGACCATTCTCTGTACACGGCAGAACATCGAGCCGTCGGCGTATCCGGTCATCAAGGACCACGCGAAGTTCTACGAGGATTTCAAGAAGGGTGCGTATGTATTCCACGAGACGAAGCCCAATGACAAGCCGGATATGATACTCGCGGCGTCGGGCTCCGAACTTTCGCTCGCCATGGGCGCGGGTGCGCTCCTTGAAACGCGCGACAATAAGAAGGTCCGCGTGGTGAGCGTTCCGTCGCTCGAGCTTTTCGCCGAAAGCGATGCGAATTATCGTTCATTCGTTCTCGGCGACGGCACCATACCGGTGGTGTATATCGAAGCGGCATCCCATCGCGGTGTCCGCGCGCTCTACGGCAATAATGTCACGCTTATCGGCATAGAAACGTTCGGCCATTCCGGCCCTGCAAAGAAGGTCGCCGATAAGATGGGACTCACCGCGGAGAGCGTGTACGCAAAGATAAAACGATAGGCCTTTTCAGATCCTGACCGCTCAGATCCGTACCGTGCGTCCGCGTCCGTCCTCTTTCGCCGCATAGAGCGCTTTATCCACTCTGGCAAGGGCCGATTCGGGCGTATCGCCGGGCATAAGCTCGGTCACACCGGCGCTTACATCGACCTTTTCATGTGCGGGTATCTCTCGGATGAATTTCCTGAGCTTTTCCATGAGCCCGAGCGCGCGCTTATCGTCGCTCCCCGATGAAATGATGACGAATTCATCGCCGCCGAAACGACCGAAGACATCCCCCTTGCGGATGCGGGTGCGTACCGTGTTCGCAATGGACTTAAGGACGGCGTCGCCTGCGGGGTGCCCCTCCGTGTCGTTAATGCTCTTGAAGCGGTCTATGTCGAACAGAATGAGCGCCGAACGGTAGCCCTCGCGGTTCTGGCGTTCGCAGATGCGTATCTCGTTCTCAAGGAATTGTTCGAAGATGCGGCGGTTGTAGATGCCCGTCAGATGGTCATGCGTCGCGGAATGCTCAAGCCTGTCGGTCACACGTATCTTTATCCAGATGACGGCGCCCGAAAGCGCTGCGGCATTGAACGCCATGAGCAGGATGGAGAACACGAGCGTCCGCCTGGAGTTCTCCGCCATTGCCTGCGCCTCGAACGACAGCCCGCGGGCCGCATCCGTATACGATTCGCTCTCCCTGAGAAGGGCCTCGCGGTTCGCCGCCGTGGGGCTTTCCCGGAACGCATGGATAGCGGTGCGCATCCGCTCCCATGCCTCTTTGAGCTCGGTGGTATGACGATCGATCGCGGGGTTCGACGCCCCGAGCGATCGCTTTTCCGATGCTATCGTTTCGAGCAGGGTATCGACCGCCGTAAGGAGCGCATCATCACGGGTGCCGCTCATCTCAAGCTTGGCACTTCGCTGCATGCCGGCGCGCAGCCTGCCGATCGCGGTGATGAATTCGGGATAATGCTTCGTGTCGTTGAGATACCGTACGAGCATCATGCCGTTCAGGAGAGCGAACACGACCGCAAGAACGGCGATGATGACGATATGTACGGAACGGGACTTCATGTTCACACTCATTTCAGCACCGTCTTATTGCCGGAGTCCCGCTGTGCTTCCGAGAGCGCCTTGTGCACACGCGACAGCGCGGAGGCGGAGGTGTCATCCGCCTTAAGCTCGCTCACGCCTACGCTCATGGTGACCGCACGCCCGACGGAAAATGAATGTTCCTGGACCATGGCGCGGAGTTTTTCGCCGAGCGCGCATGCCCGCTCGCCGTCGCTTCCGAGAGAAACGAGCACGAAGCGGTCATCGGTGAATCGGGAAAAGATGTCCGTGCGGCGTATATGCGCCCGTATGACGGCGGTGAAATCCTTGAGAAGCCGCTCGGCGGCATCCCGCCCGGCGGATTTTACGATCGGCAGATAACAGTCAAGATCGAGCATGATGAGCGATGAGCGGTGCGCCGGATACCGGTCGCCGTGGCCGCTTATCTCGCGGTCGAGGAGCTGCTCGAAGGAGACGCGGTTGAGTATTCCCGTGAGCTGATCATGCGTGAGGAAATGGGTGACATGATCGATGATGCGCAGGCGCAGCCGCCAGATGACGATGTACATGAGGAACGAGTTGACGATGATAAGCGCGCCGAGGAGCATGATGGTCACCGAGATGCGGCCCGACAACGCGCGCGACACCGGAACGTTCGAGAGCGTCGATGGATATTCTTCGCTCGCCTGCATGAGCGCATCGCGTGCCGTGTCCGTCCTCTTTTCGCGGTACTCGGCGGCAGCACCCTTGATGTCGATCCACATCTTCTTCACTTCGAGCGCACGCTCATGCGTCTCATCGGTGGCGGCGGAACGGATGCGGCGCAGGTCCTCGAGGATGACGGAGAGGCGTTCATCGATGTCCTTTTCGAGCGTTTCATCGTGCAGCCCCGCGAGCTCCAATTTCGCCGCACGCTGCACCCGGGCCGAGATGGTCGAGAGCGACGTTACGAGCGACGGATAGCGGTGCGCGTTCTCCGAATAGAGGTAGAGGAACACGCCGTTAAGCGCCGCGAACACGATGCCGGCGACCGCGACGATGGTGATCGTTATGACATGCCTACGCATACCGCCTCCCCATGGATGCGACGAACGTTGTCCGCCGTACGGAATTCTCCGGCGCGTTCGTCCGCTGGTATTCCTTGGGCGAAACGCCGAACGTTCTCTTGAAAAGCCGTGTGAACTGCGCCGGGTCATCGATGCCGATGGCCGACGCTATCTCGTATACCTTGAAGTGCATGCACAGAAGATGCGCCGCGTGATTGATCTTCCGCTCGTTGATGATATCGATGACACGTTTGCCGAGCGATCGCCTGAAAAGGTAGCGGAGATTGCGTTCGGACGTTCCCGCGGCGAGGGCGACCTCTTTCACGGAGATGTGTCGGCGGACGTTCCCGCTGATGAAATCGACCGCACGCTGCACTGCGTGGTCCGTCTGCGTATTACCGGGGCGCACGCGCGAAGGAGTGAGCGCATCGATGAGCGCGAGCACTATGGTGCGTATGACGGTGTTCTGTATCTGGCCGCCGCTCCCGCCGCGCACGGATACGCCGGCCGCGGGGAGGAGCCGCATGATGTCGTCGCGCCCGTGTATGACGATCGTATGCGCGGCAAAGAACGAATCGAGGAGCATGTCCTCGAAGCGCTCGGATACTGCGACTTCGATGGGCGTCACGGTGAACGTGAAGAACACGAGGTAGAGGTCTTTCGTCCTGTGCGAAGTGATCTCATGTACGATGCCCGGATCGGCGATGAACACATCGCCTGCCTGAAGCGGATAGTGGTCGTTGCCGTAATAGTAATCACCCTGCCCGGATATCACATAGCAGATCTCGTGATATGCGGAATGAAGATGGGGTGAATTCGTCGTGCGCTCGGAGAATGAGCAGTAGGCGCCGGTGCTCACCCGGACCCGGTATTTCCCGTACAATTCGTCGAATGACGCAGGGATAAGGCAATCACGGTGCTTCTCATGCTTCACGGGGGTAGTATACGCCCATTGCCGAATTTGTCAATTTTATTTCCTTTCCCGTCATGGCCTTTTCTGACCCGCATGTATATCGTATCATCATTCCCTAAGGAGTTCCCCATGACACGACGCGAACGGGTACTTGCCTCGCTCTCGTTCAGAAAACCGGACCGGCTTCCGAAGGACCTCGGCGGGATGCGCTCTACCGGGGTGAGCTGTTTCGCGTATCCTTCGCTCGTCAAAGCGTTGGGGCTCCCGTATCGAGCGCCTGTCATTCACGATGCAAGCCAGATGCTCGCGCTGCCGGACGCCGATGTCCTCGATGCACTTGACTGCGATGTGGCCGAAGTGACCATGGATACGGATACCAATGCGTTCGATGACAGTGCCTCCTGGAAACCGTACGATTTCAACGGCCGGCTGAAAGCTCGCGTAAAGGACCCGTTGGCTTATTCGATATCGGGGACAACGGTCGTGCTCGGGCGCGAACCGAACACGCTCACGATGCCGGAGGGTGCGCATGTTTTCGATGCCGCGCACGGCGGTCAGCCGCTCGATCTCATGGGGGAGCTCCCCCGCATCGATCTTGCTCAAGCGCGAACATACCGGGGGCATCTCCTTTCCGATGAACGGATACGGAGCATCGCGGCATATTGTAAGCGCGCACGGTCATCGACCGATCGCGCCATTTTCTTCAACGGATTATCGTTCGGTCTCGGGTTTCCGCACGGCATGGCTGCGTGGTCAATGCTCTGCCTCACCGACCCGGATTATGTTAAGGAGTATTTCGATATCATGACCGAGCGCAATGTTGAGAACGCAAAGCGCCTTCTCCCCGAAATAGCGCCGCATATCGATGTCATCATGCTTGCCTCCGATGATCAGGGTACGCAGAACGCGCCGATACTGCCGCCACGGGTATTCCGCGAGCTCTATGTACCGTTCTATCGCCGGGCGAATGAGATCGTCCATGCACTGGCGCCGAACGTGAAGACATTCCTTCATTCCTGCGGCGCGATCTACGATATACTCGATGATATCATCAGCACCGGTTTCGATGCGCTCAATCCCGTGCAGTGGTCTGCCGGCGGACGGAGCTTTCGCGAGTGGAAGGACAAATGCCGCGGGCGCATCGCGCTCTGGGGCGGCGGCGTCAATACGCAGGTAACGCTCCCCCTCGGGTCGGTTGCCGATGTCGAGCGGGAATCACGCGAAGTGGCCGGATATCTGTCACAGGACAGCGGCTTTGTGTTCTGCGCGATACACAATGTACTCGCCGAGATACCGCCGGAGAAGATAATAGCCATGTATCGGAGCGCTTCATAAATTAGATCGGCTGAGTGACAGAAAGGCTCTTGAACAGCTTCGTATCACCTTCGTTCCAGCTCCGTTCCGGAATAATGATCTGTCTTTATCGAGCTATCGACGGAATTTGACTTCCGATGGATTTGCAGTATATTACTACTACATCGTTTCCGGTAACGATGTAGTTATTCAAAAAACGAGGTATTTTATGTTCAAGATCACCGAAAATGAGTACAAAAGACGCCTTACTGAGGTCCAGAAACGTGTAAAAGAAAGCGGGCTGGATGCGATCCTTGTCCACAGCAATGAAGCGGATTTTGCCAATATCCGATATTTCTGCAATTATTGGCCTATCTTTGAGACTGCCGGCATGTTCATTCCGAAAAGCGGTGAACCGGTGCTCATTATCGGCCCGGAATCGGAAACATTCGCTATGGGACGTACGACCACCACAAAGAACATCGCCAAGATCCTCGAGTACCGCGAATCTGCAGATCCGAATTATCCCGGCCTCGAACTGGACACCTTTGCGAGCATTGCCGGGAAACTCGGCGGCGTAAGCGCATTCAAGAAGATCGGCGTCTGCGGCTATTCGATACTGCCGATCACCATATATGAAGCGCTTAAAAAGTCATTCCCGAACGCTGAGATAGCACGCTCCGGCATAGTATCAGAGATGCGGAAGATAAAAAGCGCCGAAGAGATAGCGGCGCTCAAAGAGGGATTCGCCGTTTCGGAAAAGGTGTTCGAGAAAGTACTCGGCATCATCAAGCCCGGCATGCGCGAGACCGAGGTCGTCGGTCATGTACAGCGCTACATCTACGAGTTCGGCGGCGAGTATGAAGCGCATCCGGTCTATGTGCTTTCCGGAAAGAACAGCAATAATGCGATAGGACGTCCCACGCATAAGGTCATCGAAAAGGGCGATCTTGTGCAGTTCAATCTCGGTGCGCGCATCGACGGCTATTCGCCGTCCATCGGACGCCCTATCGTCATGGGCAAAGCGACACCCGAAATGAGAAAGCTCCTTGAGGTGGGCCTGGAAGCGCATTTCAAATCGTATGAATGGATAAAGGGCGGCGGATCGCCGAGCGAAATGACGGCAAAGTTCTACGATTTCGTCAAAGCGAAGGGCTGCGAGAAGAACTATCTCTACGGTCCTGCGCACGGTCTCGGCATGATAGAGGTCGAAGAACCGTGGGTGGAAGCATCATCGACATATACGTTCCAGGCGAATATGACGTTCCAAGTGGACACGTTCCTTCTTTCTGAGGATTTCGGTTTGCGCTGGGAGAACGGTGTTCGGATAACGGAGAACGGCAATGAGATGCTCTCGAAGTACAGGACGGAGCTTATCGAACTCGCGTAACACGTATGCACACATGGATGAGGAGCGAGTATGCGTTACGAAATGATGTATCCCGATCAGCTGAGAAAAGCCATCGATGAGCGCTGGCCGCTCGTATGGCCTATCGGCGTGCTCGAGTATCATGCATCGCATTGCTGTAACGGCGTCGATACGCTCGTAGTGATACGCGCATTCGAGGAGCTTGAGCGGGAGATGAACATCGTCATATTCCCGCCGTTCTATTTCGGCGCGGCAAGCTATGCCGTCGGAGCACCGGAGCGCAACGGCACCGTGCACGTACGCCCCGAAACGATAATGCCGTTCGCCAAGGAAGTGTTCACGGATCTCCTGCGCATCGGTTTCACGAACATACACGGCTTCGTTCATCATCAAAGCGAGAATTTCTCCGTCGGCATGCCTACCGATCTCGCGTTCAAGACAGCAAGCCGTCAGGCGGTGTTCGAGTACATCGAGAAGGAGCGCGGGGAAGGATGGTGGGGCAAGGATGAGATGCGTGATTACTACTCTCAGCACGACGCAGGGAGCGATCCGTTCAGCTGGATACAGATGCACCCGTTCATGGCGGACGACGTGCAGAAAAAGTATCCTGTCGATCATGCGGGCAAACAGGAAACGTCGCTCATGATGGCGTTCTGTCCTGAGGGCGTTGATATGAAGCGCTATAAAGGCGAGCACTGGTTCGTGGAAAGCGCGAAGGATGCGAACATCGGCTATGGGAATGCGGCGAAACGTGATACACTTGAGTCGCTTCGAATGATCCTCCGCCCGTAAGGAGAAAGTGATATTTATGAAAACAGCATCATGCATACTCATCGCAGCGATACTGGCTGCTGCAAGTCTTGTTGGCGAAAGGGGCTCGTTCTTTGCGCTTTCGTGGGCTGCAGCAAGCAATTATCGGTGCGATAATATCATCCCGTTTTACTGGCTCAAAAATAATTCGACACCTGAGCAGGCAAAGGAATTCCTTGACCGTTATCCGGCGCAGAATCGGGCGATATTCGACAGTGAGTATTACCGCACAATACTCGTTCATCCGAAAGACCGTTTGACGACATCCACCGGTTCCAATGCTCGGGGGATATGGTGCGAGAACGGGATCTCTGAAGCGAAGGAACGATATAAGAAATTCTTTGCGGAGTATAAGCGCATCGGCGGAGCGCTTAACTATTATATTATGGACATTGAAGAAGGGTTCACGATCTGGGATCTGAAGCGCGATGAGAAAACATTTGAGGCAATATATGGGGACCCCCGTTTTTCTGCCGAGGGACTCAATGTAATGCTTCCGCATTATCGAACATTTATTCAGAGCTATGACTTGGCGGCGCATGCCGCATGGAACGCCGCCATGTGGGAGCGCCGTACGCATATTCTCACGAAAGCTATCGTTGAACCAGTTGCATCGGTATTTTCCGGCGTACGTATGGGGAATTACAATGACTTTTTCCTGCTTACGGGCATGACCGGTGAGCTCGAGCATCTGATACACCACACCAAAGGCACGCTTCTTGGGACGCATCAATCACGCGAATGCTATGGACGTCTGCAGTATATGAAGGGGAGAAAGATCGACGGCGAGCGGCCATTCCCTGATTCGCCATTCGCTTCGTTCATTTTCAGCGTCAACCAAGCCCGGGCAATGCGGTTATCGTCCGATGTCCCCTTCATGCCATGGATAGCATATCGTGGTTTTGGGAAGGGTTGGGCAAAGATCTGCGACACGATGATAAAAGATACTGATTATTATCAGGAATCGATCTTCCATAATGGACTGTGCAGGCCTGAATTATTTCTCTACTGGAACCCGAGGTTAAAGTCGGGTTCAAAACCCGATGAAATGGCGGACGATGATCAAGACGCGCTGGTGAGTGCGGTATTACACGAGCTCGATGAGATCGCAGGAGACCCCGGTCGTGTCTCGCTTGTTAAAACGCTTGCCGACTGGTACGGTTCGTTCGTGCTGACTGGCATGAACGCTTTCGGCAGATCTGTCTGGCGTTACACGCCTGATCTTACACCGGGGGGCGATGCGATGTCAACGGTAACGAAGAATGAGCCGCTTACATTCATGGTGCACGATGTGTCGATCGTTATTCCGGGAGGGAAGATCTTTCAGCCGGGGAAATCAACATCGAAGGCCGGTGTGTGGATCCTTGCACCGACAGGGACTGAGCCTCTCGTCTCCAAGCGGCGATGAGATGCATGCCGCTATCTACTGTTGAGTTATTGCCATGATAAAAGAGTTCGCGAAAAGGATGGGATCGATGAAGGCACGAGTGCAATTCAATATGTACAATCTCCACATTGCGATTGGAATATTCCTTACCGCAGCACTTTTTGCTGTCGATGAGAACGTGCTGTTCTATATCCCTTTCAATGGGAGTGCAAAGGCAATAGCCGCACAAGGAAATCCAGATGCGATCGAGGGCGCTATCTCTGAATACATCGACGGGAAGAAGGGAAAAGCCGCTGTCGTTAATGGGTCGAGTTGGCTGCGATTCAATGCGGCGGGCAATATCAGCGTCAAACAGGGAACGGTCACATTCTGGATGAAAATGATCGACTGGGATGCTGCCGACGGATTTTATCACTATTTTTTTGAGGCGGCGGGTACTGCGGGAAAAGAGGAGGGGCGGCTTCTCCTGTATAAATATTACAACGCGCGTTCGCTTATGGCGCTCGCAGGGAAGAGCAGCAGTAAAGACAAGTTTGTGGTCGCACCGGCGGACTTTTCCTCTTGGAAGCGCGGCGAATGGCACTTTGTCACGCTTGTCTGGCGCGATGATACGATCGAACTGTATTTAGACGGCGAACAGAAAAGTTCCGCAGCCATGAAAAGCAGCATCCGTCCGGAGTCATTTGCAACGATACTCATCGGCGGGGACCTCAGCTTTGCAAAAGGCGGCGAGGAAGCAAAGACCGCGATCGATGAACTTACCATCTATGGCAGGGCGCTCTCTCCTGCCGAGATAAAGTCGATGTTCAAGCAGGCGGCGGGTATCACCACCGAGGGATACAAGACGCCGAAGATAGCAGTAATTCGCTGCGCGGCCCCGCCGGTGATCGACGGTGCTTTTTCCGAAGACGAGTGGAAGAATACATCTGGCATATCGGGGTTCCTGCGCTCAACGGACGGTGAGCCTGCGACAGAACAGACGAAAGTGTACATCACGTTCGACAATAATAATATCTACTGTTGTTTCCGATCGCTCGTCGACGTGCCGCTTGTCGCTCTGGTGCAGGAACGCGATGGACCGGTGTGGGAAGATGACGCGGTTGAAGTTTTTTTATGCCCCGGCAAGAACGCAAGCGCATATTATCAGTTCATCGGTAATGTAAAGGACACCATATTCGACGGCAGGGGAAAGGACAAATCGTGGAACGGTGCATGGAAGTACCGGTGCGGTGTTTCGAACAATGTGTGGACAGCGGAATTAAGCATGCCATTCTCCGCACTCGGGATGCCGACTCCAAAAGACGGAGAGGTATGGGGCGCCAATTTCTGCCGCGACTGGAAGAAAAGCACGCCGGTCGTTTGGACGTCCTGGTCACATGCCAAGAATTTTCATAATCCTGCCGAGTTCGGCGAATTGACATTTCTTAATGACGCACCCTCGGTACGATTTAACAGCTTCGGTAATCTACGGGCCGGGGAGCTGCGATTTACGGGCAGTATTGCCGGTCGTGCGGAAAAGCCCGGCACGGTTCAATTCTCCTGCCAATTCGAATCGAAAAACAAGATCATCGACAAGGATGTTCGGGAACTTGCAGTAAAGCCGGGTGAGCGGATAATGCTGACGAAAGAGCAGGAAATACGTGACCAAAAGACCGATTTCATAACGTTCGAGGTCCGGGATGGGGTGAACGGCGGCATGCTCTGCTATTCGCGTATTCCCGTGACTATATCACCGCCGGTAATGATCACGGCGTACGACTACGCGGATGAACTTAAAACACTGAAGGTCTCGCTTGATACGATCGGACTGCCCTCAGGATTTCGTGACGGGGCGAAAGTGAGTGCAGTACTCGCCGATGCATCGGGGGTGATCATCGCTGAAAAGACTTCCGCAGTTGCCGCACACGTGATCAAAATGGGATTGCCGATCAATGATCTCGCGCCCGGCGATTACCAGCTTTCTGCTGCGGTTATAGATAAAAATGGTGAAAAAATATCCGGGACAACTAAGATGCTGCACAAGCCCGACGAGTCGATTTGGCTCGGGAATACGATCGGCTGCAGCGAGAAGGTGCCCTCACCGTGGACGCCCATCGTTGTTGAGGGGAATTCGGTGAAATGCATCGGACGGGAATATCGTCTCAGCGGTTTCGGCCTCCCCGCAAGTATCGTGACGCGCGGGGCCGAGGTGTTGGCTTCGCCGGTAATGCTTTCCGTCGTAAAAGACGGCGCGGAAATCGCATTGAAGAGCACGGCCGGCTCTTTTATCGGAAAGAAGGATATCGAAGCCGTATATGAATCAACGGATGCGTCAGGTGAACTGAAGCTCCATTCCCGAGTGGTCGTTGAATACGACGGGATGATGCGTGTGGACGTAACGCTTACTCCGGCGAAACCGCTGAGGCTGGACAGACTATCTCTTTCCATTGTCGTTAAAGAGCCGTTCGCAAAATATTTGATCCTTGCGCAGGGATTTGGGGGGAAATCGTACTACGGCGGATTTCAGGAGACAAATTTCAAGTTTCGCCCATTTGTCTGGTTCGGCGACGATGAACGCGGGCTTACGTGGTTTTGCGAGTCCGCAAAGGATTGGAAACTCAAAAATAAATCACGGGGTATCGAAATATTCCGCAAAGATGGAAATGCAGCCCTTACCGTCAATATGATCGATGCGGGGGCAGAAATATCAAAACCCGTCACCTATACATTCGGTCTTATGGCGACGCCGATGCGGCCGATGCCGTCCGATTGGAGGCAGTGGCGCATATCCCCGGGAAAGAACGAGACGATCAAGATCGTCTGGCCGAGCGGTATACAAAAGTGGTACGGCTATATGCCCGCAGTGCGTGATGAGGACGTGTTCAAGAAATCGCTTAAGCAGTATCACGAAAAGGGCGTGCGCGCGGTGCCGTATACGATACTCAACATGCTGTCGTCGGGTGTGCCCGAGTATAAATATTTTGTCGGGGCGAACTGCTGGAACCCACAGCACTACGATGCTGCCAGTTCTGATGTCATGGCCATCGGTGATGTTGTCATGGGAATGTGCGTCAATACCCGTTCGTGGCGTGATTTTGTAATGCATTCGTACAAGCAGACGCTCGACAAATTCGACATCGACGGCGTTTACTACGATATCGGCTGGGTGGAGCCATGCACGAATATCGCGCATGGCTGCGGGTTCATCGACGATGATGATACGATACAGCCGACATTCCCTGTTTTCGCACATCGTGAACTTGCTAAGCGCATGTATACGCTCACGAGGGAACGGTGTCGTAACCCGTTCATCATTTTTCATATGTCCGGATGCATTGAGCCGCCGATCCATTCTTTTTCAGATGCAGTGCTCGACGGAGAGCAGTTCGCGCTCAGCGTGAAGGACGACTACACCGAGTTCCTGCCCCTGGATATGATGCGTGCGCAGTTCACGATGCGGCAATTCGGTCTTGTTCCTGTATTTCTCCCGGGGCGTGATCTTCATTTTTCCGGCAATGACAAAACGGAAGCACCGACCGTCGGCATGCTCGCGCGCCTATACCTTCATGACATGCATGTGTGGGCGATCTGGTGCAACGGACAGGCGGTCGAAAAGTATCGCGCGGTGAAGGACGCTTTCGGCATGGATGCCACAGTTGAATTCATTCCGTACTGGTCCAACGGAAATGTTTTTATGACGAAAAGCGTGGATATTAAGATAAGCGCATGGGTGAAAAAAAGCGGCTCATGTCTGCTGGCGGTCGCCAATCTCGGATCGAACAATACCGATGCAACTGTCATCGTCGATCTCGAAAAGATCGGTTTCGCTAGGGCGACAGGGCTTATAGACGGCGTTACCGGGGAGCGGTTCAAGCCGAATGGGAGCTCTTTTTCGGTACCGATGAAGAAGAAATGGCTTCGTTTAATGCGCGTCGAAATGGGTAATCATTGATGATAAAGGAAATCGCAAAACGCGCGAACGTATCCGTCAGTACGGTGCGCCGCGCGCTCAATGACTTCCCGGACATCGGTGCGGACACGAAAGCGCGCATACGCACGCTTGCTAACGAGCTTGGCTATCGCCCCAACGCGCTTGCCGCCGCGATGATAACGGGAAAGACAAATCTCATCGGCGTCATCGTACCTGAACTGTCCAACAGCTTTTTCCCGGAGATAATTGACGGACTTGAAACGGCAGCGCATGCGGCGGGATATCATATACTCATCGCGAAGCACGATATGCGCGATGCCAAGCTTGCCGAACTCATCGGGTTATACAATCAATATCAGGTGGAAGGCCTCTGCGTGGTGCCTGCCGGGTGTGTCGCCGCCGAAACTGTGCTTAAGGAAATGGAAAGATTCGATCGTCCCTTGATATGCTTTGACGAACACATGTCCCTTGCGGATAACGGCGAATTACCGTGGGTCGGTATCGATGACGAACGCGCGGGATACGATGCGGGGAAGTATCTCATCGATCAAGGGATGAAAAAGATAGCGTTCGCCGGGTACGACGAGAAGAACGGCTGCTCCGTGCTCCGCTGTAAAGGGCTTACTCGCGCGATCACTGATGTGAAGCTGACGCAGCCGCAGGTGTTCTCATCCGCGATCACTGAGGATGGCGGGCGTGCATGTGCCGCGCATATCATCGCGGAACGTCCCGATGCCGTCCTCTGCATCAATGATCAGGTCGCCGCAGGCGTAGAGCTCTCGCTCATTGAAAGCGGCGTGAAGATACCCGATGCTATATCCATCATGGGCTTTGGAAATCTCGCGCTTGGGCGCATGCTTGCCGTGCCTCTCACTACCGTCGATCAATCGACACGCCAGCTTGGGGAACGCATCATGTCGCTCATGCTTGCGAGCATTGCGGGCGGAACCATCGATGAGAAGACATATCTCCCGGCAAAGATCATCGAGCGGTCTTCGGTAACACGCAGGACCGAGGCTGGTTGACAGTGCACCTTCGATGTACTACTATATGGTGTAACGTTACATTATGGAGAACACAATGAAACAGATCATCGCTTCATTATGCTTTGCCGCCGTCGCCCTCGGGGGAGAATCCGACCGCATGAGCATCACTGTCGATGCGGTCTCAAGCAGTGAGCCGCTCCCGGTCATTGTCACTATAGATATTTCCGACATACGGGATGCATTGGGGATACGCAACGAGATAAGAACGGAGACTGTCGCCGCTGCGTGGGTCGATACTTCCGGGAAGACAAGTGTTCCCGTGCAGTTCAGTCCCGTCGGTTCAGAGCGCGGGATACTTGCGCTCATGCCGCCGAGCGGCAGCATTGCAGGGAAGTTCTCGATCGATCTCGTGAGCCAGGCTGCGGCGATGCAGTTCACGGGTACGCCGGTCCGCGTCACCGCGGGCGACGGGACAATTGTTGTCGAAAATGAATTCTTCATCGTCACCCATACTGCACGCATGGGCGGCATGCCCACGGAAATATCCTTCCCGAAGAGCGGGAAGAGACTGACGAATTTCCAGATCAATGACCGTGTGTTCCAGAAAGAAAAGGGCGGCGTCTACTGGCTGCGCTGTGACAAGGACGCGGCAGTGCAGATGATAGCACAGGGACCCATCGTTGCCATCATCGAAACATCGGCGCAGTATATGAATGAACGGGGCGTTGCCGCACCGGGCGGCCCCCGCGCGAAATACCGCTTCACCTACTGTGCGAACTCGCCCTATATACGCGTGTCCTCGCAGGTGGGCGGCAATTCGTCGGGGCCATGGAAAGAGATACATTTCATGGAGATCAATGTCGCCGATGACAGTGTTTCCGAATGGCAGGGCGGCGGGATGGTGGAACGGAAAAAACTGCTTGCGGATAAAAAGGTGAACATGACGAGCCGCTGGGCCGGTCTTATCACGGACAGCAATGTCATTGCGCTCAAAGGGAGCAGGCAGATCATGTACGACGGACGCGGCGGCTACGGGACATACATCAAGGACGGCGGCATTACTATGTGGAGCGGCGGCGATCTGTCCTATGATACGATCCTCTATATCGGCGCGACCGATGATGCGGCTTTCTCCCGCATTGATACCTCGGTAGTCGCACCGCCCTCGGCGCGGATATCGCTTGACAGCATCGATGAAAAGATACAAGGATGTTTGCGCGTCGCGGAAAAAGACGGGCAGCGCGGATGGGTGCTTTCGCTTGTACGCGCACAGGCCGCTGTCGGCGATTATCGCGGCGCTATCGACACGCTATCGAAGATACAGGCTATCGATGCGAAGCGCGCGCCCCTTCGATCGCTGCCATGGTTCTCCGTTTCGTCAGACGACATCGTCCTTATCGATGACGGGAAGATCGGTATCGGTATCCGTAAAACGAACGGCACGGCAAGCATTGTAAGCATATTCGATCTTCTCGCGCAGCGCGAACTGCTTTCGCGGCCGACGCCGATATGGGCGCTGCAATGCACCGCCGGCAAGGAGACCCGTTCTCTGGATGCAATGTCACCTGCGGTACGCTGCGCTGTCGCGGCAACGCCCGAAAAAAAAGGACTTGTGCTGACCTGGACGTACGATCAATGGCCGCTTACGGTACGATCCGAAATAACACCTTCCGACGGAAAGTTGCTGCTCGGGCTTTCGGTGCAGGGTGTTGCGGATGCGGTGCTTTCGGAGGTCGTGTTCCCGCGTTGGAGTTTCCGCGCGCTTGACGGCGCCGATGACGATGTGCTCGCGCTCCCGCAGCGGTCAGGCACGCTCTCCCGTTCACCGTCGATACAGCCCGTGTCGTTCGGTGTAACACATTCCTACCCCACCGGCGAGATAAATATGGCCTTCGCAGCGCTCTATGATGCGAAAAGCGGCATCTATTTTGCAGCCGAGGACCCGAAGGGTTCGTTCAAATATTTTGAGGTGCAGACCGGGAATGGAGAGATACGTCATTCCGTGCGATGGACCATCGGCGGCATGTCGGCAGGCAACAGCTTTGCCATGCCCGGCAAGGCGGCGCTCGCCGTTTTTACCGGCGACTGGTTCGACGCCGCGCGGATGTACAGATCCTGGGTGCGGCGCGAAGCGCAGTGGATGCCCCCCATGAATGAGAATGGACGCGCCGATACACCGCAATGGTTCAAGGATATCAGCATATGGGCGCTCGGAAACACATCGGATACGCTCGCCTCGAACACCGCACGCATGGCGGAATACGCACAAGTACCCGCAGCGATACATTGGTACAGCTGGCATAACGCTCCGTTCGACAATGATTATCCGAACTATTTTCCGCCGAAGCCTCTGTTTACCGCAGGGCTTGCGCGATTGCATGCGTCGAAAGTACGTGTGATGCCCTACATCAACGGACGCCTGTGGGATACACGGGATAAGGAATCAGAGGACTTTTCTTTCACGTCGAAGGGATTGGCGGGCGCGGCGAAAGATGCTACGAACGGCATCTACGCTGAATCGTACAGCTCCAAGGAAAAGGACGGAAGTCCTGTGCGCCTCGCCGTGATGTGTCCCGCATCGAAGATATGGCAGGATACGATGTACAATACCGTGAAAAAACTCGTGGACGAGGTGGGCGTTGACGGCGTTTATATGGACCAGATAGCAGCAGCCCGGCCGGTACACTGCTTCGATGCATCACACGGCCATCCCGTCGGCGGAGGTTCATGGTGGACAGAGCAGGGCTATTGGCCGCTCATAAAACGTATCCGTGATGAGTTAGCGCCGAAGGGCGGCATACTGACATCGGAAGACAATGCGGAAGTGTATGCAAAATGCTTCGACGGCGCCCTCGGGTGGGCGTTCCAAAAAGAGAATGCGATACCCCTCTTCGCTGCGGTCTATGCGGGCGCGGTAGAGGTTTTCGGGCGCGCCTATTACGGCAAGGATGTGAACGGGCATTTCGCAAAAGCGGGACAGTCCCTCGTGTTCGGCGAACAGATCGGCTGGCTCGATCCGAAGATAGTGCTTGAGAACGAAGCGGGGCCGTTCATCGCCATGGCGGCGCGCATCCGTTATAAATATCGGGAATATTTCAGCGCAGGAGAGATGCAGCATCCCCCCGTGATCACATCACCCATACCGACGATGACCGCCGACTGGGGCTGGCAGAAGCAGCCGCCGGTGACCGCTGATGCGCTTATGACCGGTGCATGGAAGTCAAAGCAGGGATCGCTCATTCTGTTCGTCAATGTCTCGCCGAATGCTGTCACGGCGGTTTATCCGTTCTCAGCCGCACGCTATGGCATGCAGAAAAAAGAGCTCGAACTTATCGTAACGGAGAACGAGTCGGGCACAAAGAGAGAAAAGATCCCGGCGAATGTGACGCGAACGTTCACTGTGCCGCCGCGTTCGGTTACTGTGTGGGAGGTGCGATGATGAAGCGCTTGAAGGAATGCCGGTGGACGGAGAGCATTGTCGCATCTGATGTTTGTCGGGAAGCATCTCTACCGCAGAGGATCACGAGCCGTATCATTATCGCGATAGTCATAGCATGCTGCACAGGCGCGATCGTACTGGGGCAGAGATCGGTATCGCTCGATCCGGCAAAGCCCGGGGTAATATTCATCGAAGCCGAATCAGGTGTTATCGAATCGCCGATGATCGTAGAGAACGATGAAGACGCTTCCGGGGGAAGATATATCGTCGTCCCGAATGAGACGGGTCTGAACACAGGGGGATGTACGTTCACATTCGATATAAAGGACGCGGGTGATCATATTATATTTGCGCGGCTTATCGCAGAAGACAGCAGGGATGACTCTATCTTCGTGTCTATGGATAATTCCGCTCCCGCCGTCTGGGACGTTCAGAATTCTCACACATGGTCGTACGACTGCGTCCGCGAGCGTATCGGCGAAGCGGTCGATTACAAACAGCGGCGTACATTCACCCTCGGAAAGGGAAGACATTCGCTGACGCTTAAGAGCCGGGAAGACGGGCTTAAGATCGATGCTGTCCTCATCGTGAGAAAAGATCCCGGATATGAACCGTCGACGGTGTTCTCCATCGTGTCGATGCCGCTGCCGCTTGGACAGCCGTACGAATTCGGGAATACACCGCCGTATGTTCCCGAAACGAATCTCCCCGGCGTGAGCGAAGAGAAGGCGTTCAGCGTTCTGAACATACGGGATTTCGGCGCAGTGGGAGACGGAACATCGCATCCCCTGCGTGAGAAATACAAAAGCCAGAACGAGTTGGATGCGCGGTACGGGAAAGGCAATTATCTCCTCGACGATGAACGCGATCTTCTCGGGCTCTGCGAGGCGATCCGTTATGCCCGGGCGTACCGCTACATCGGAAAAGCGACGGATGAAAAAGTCTCCGCAGATCTGTCGTGGAAAAAAGAATATCAATACGGCTCAAGCTCGGTGTATATGCCGAGCGGCCAGTATATCATCAACCGTACCGTGAAGATCCAGGACTTCCGTGGATTCACCTTGTCCGGCGCAGGCCGCGGCTGGCTCACGGTGCTCTATTTCACGAAGCCCGAGCCGCTCTTCTGGGTGCAGTACGCCGGCACGCTCGCATTCCGCGATTTTACCATCACCGCCGGTACCGAGCATCGCCGCGACAACAGATCGACCGGTTTCTATATTGTCAATTCATTCTTGAAAGACCCGAACAGCAAAGGCCGACCATCGGCGTTCCAGATACGATACGATAATATCGGCATTGTCGGATTCTATCAGGCAGTCGATGTCGCCGGCACCGACATGGGAGACACGCAGCAGTTCTATTCGTGCCGTTTCATCCATAACGCGATCGCGCTCCATCTGCGAAATGCGCAGGCTATGAGCCTCGACTTTTTCGGCTGCGACTGGTGGGGAATGCCGCGCCCTGAGAACACCGGCCGTGCTACCGCATTCCTTGTTGAGGCGGGCGGCCATATCAGCGTATTCGGCGGTGCGATGATCGGCATGGGGTCGGCACTGAAGTTGAGGCCGAACAGGATATACAGCGACGGTGCCGGCGGCGGGCCGTCGATAAACAGAAGCAACGGAAAGTTCAATATCAATAATGTCCGGTTCGAATGGGATAAGGATGAGCCGCTCCTTTTTGACGCCGTCGATGACGGTACGCTCAACGCGCAGATAAACATCGAGAATTGTGTCGTATGGAAAAAAACGTCCGCAACGAAACTCGAGTCGCCGCTCGGCGTGCTCTGCAGCGGCATGAATGTGAATATTCGGAATATTTCCATACCGAACAATACGAATGCCGTTATTCTTGGGAATATTCAGGGATTTACTGAACAGCGGCGCGGGGTTCTTATCATCGACAATGTATTCGGCGATCAGATCTCGTATGCAGAGACCGATGGCATCGAGAAGCTGAAAACACCGGATCTCTGGCGGCTCGTTCGCAGTTCGCTCATTACCGCACCGGGGGAGTGGAAGCATGCTGTCGATCTCCGCGCGCTTCGAAAATAGAATACGGGGGATACGAATGAAGCGATACATCATGCCTGATCGTGCAGTCGTCGTTCTTGCTGTACTTGTTTCGGCGGCGTTCGCATTCTGTTCGGATGCAGCGGCTGTTTTTGTAAAAGTCCATCCTGAAGGACCGTCGCTCATCGTCTCGGCGGGCGATTACAAAATGCGATTTGCGCAGAAAACGGGCTGGACATTCCGCGAAACATCCTACCGCGGCAAATGCATTTTTGTGCCGTCGGGCTTCATGCAGCCGGTGCTCAATGAAAAGGTCGTCCCCAAAGGCATCGATCCCTTTCTCGGCACCGGTCATAGGCCGGAAGAGGTCGATGCCATTGATTGTATCGTTTCGAATAACGGCATGGCGGCCGTGCATCCCGTACAGGAAGGATTGCGCATCGAGGGTGATGCGTTCACGATCAGAAAAAAAAGCCGATTCGTATCTGCGATCAGCGGCTTTCTCTATTCACATGAATCGAGGGTAACGATATCGCCGAGCGGCATCCATGAGGAGTACTCGTTCACCGCAGCGTCGGACGGCTGCTCGAATGTGAACTATATGTATATGTTCATGCATATATTCACGAACACGACACGCGCATGGATCGTGCTCGATGACAAAGGCGCGTACGTCCGCGGGGAATTCGGCGATGACAATTCGTTCTCGCTCAGGAAGAACATCCGCTATGCGCTCGTCCATGATCCGATCGAGAACATCGGGATAGCATTGGTGTATCCCCGCGTGTATGAAGGCCGTGCCGGTTTCTGGAATTCATTCTGGAATCGCACGTACGACAATAAGCTGTATCTGCAGATTGACCCGGCACGCACACCCGGTGCGTCATTCTCTTACGAGATAGACGTACGGGCGTTCGATGCGCCGGCAGAGACATGGGAAGCGGCAGGATCGAATGTCGTGTCCGCCATGCTCGGTGAAAAGGTCTTGTCGGCGGCGAAGGCTGACGCGCCCGCATCATTCCGCTTTTCTTTTGATACCGCGGAGGGTATGAAACTCGGCACGGGTGAATCGATAGCGAAAGACGCGTTCAAAGGTGCGGGATGTCTTATGCTTGCCGGTGACGGTTCGTATAAATATAAAAAATTCCCGCTCACGCTTGTTCCCGGTGTCCGGTATTCGATATCAGGCGCGATCAAAAAAGGCGTCGGTGCATCCGCAGTACCGACCCATGCGATGGTGTCGGTCATGAATTACACGCCGAACAATGTGCTCGAAACGTTCGGGCGTATCGGCGATACAGCGCCCTGCGACGGGCAATGGCATGCGTACAACAGCACATTCACGGCGAGCACGAATCTTACCGAGCGTGCCGGACTTGTCCTCTACAATGTGAATTCCAAAGACAGCGTCTGTTTCGATGAGATAGTCATACAGCAGGAATAGAACCGCGGGGGCATGCAGTGAAAACGATACCGTTCTTTGCCGATCTTCGAGAATCGATGACGGCGGACACCCCTCGCTTCCGAAAGGCAATGCCGAAGAAGGGTGAGATCCGCCTTTCCGGCACATGGGGGATATTCACCGAAAGTACATCCCCGCAGGTGAACGCGGCGGTCAAAGGATGGCGAGAGTTCATGAAAGCGTCCGGAGTGACCATACGGCAGCGGCGCACCGATGCGAAGTACACGATATCGCTTGTGCAGGAGAACGGAGAAAAACCGGAAGCATATACGAGAACCATCACGGACGATGCGATACGCATTGCGGGCGATGACAGCGGCATCATGTATGCTCTCTTCCATCTCGAAGACATTATGCGAGGACGCGAGGCCCCGATACTGCCGATCGGCACAATAGCGAAAAGCCCGTCGCTCACGACACGCATTCTCCGCTCCCCCATGGCGTTCTTCTACGCGGATGAATTCACGCGCGTACGAACCGCATATCCGGACAATTATCTCAGGAAGATAGCGCATCAGGGATTCAACGGCGTGTGGCTCCGCGGCAAATTGGCCGATCTTGCAAAGGTCGATGTCTTCCCCGAATTCGGCGCGGGCTCGGATGAAAAGATCGCCGGGCTCAATGATCTTGTCCAGCGGGCGGCACGGTACGGCATCAAGGTCTTTATCTATTTCAACGAACCGCTCTTTAAGCGAGAAGATGATCCATTCTTTCAGAAATATCCGCAGGTGAAGGGTGAGCACCATGCGCCCGAGAAGGCGGCGGCGCTCTGCACGAGCACGCCGGAGGTGAAGTCATTCCTTCGCGAAGGGATGAAGTATGTGTTCTCGAACGTTGCCGATCTCGGCGGCGTCATACTCATCACCGCGTCGGAGCATCATACCCATTGCTATTCACATTTTTCAACGCGCGCTACACAATTCGAAGGGAAGAACGATCGGATGCAGTGCCCGCGCTGCCGCGATCGGAAGCCTGAGGAAGTCATCGGTGAACTGGTATCGCTCATCAATGAAGGAGTGAGATCAGCAAATCCCAACGCGCGGGTCATTGTCTGGAACTGGAGCTGGAGCATGTTCTATCCGGACCCGCAGTCGGAGATGATACGCGCTCTCCCAAAGGACGTCATCGTTATGGGCGATTTCGACCGCGGTTCGAAACGTGTGACGGATGGGTTCGAGCATCTTATCGATGAATACAGCCTTACCTTCGTCGGACCCGCTGACCGCTTCATCGGGACGGCGCGCGAAGCGAAGAGCGGCGGGCGCGAGATATTCGCGAAGCTGCAGATAGGCACGACGCATGAGATAGGCTCGGTGCCGTATTTCCCGCTCTACCGCAATCTTGCGGAGAAGTTCCTGCGCGCGAAGGAGCACGGCGTCACCGGTGCGATGGAATGCTGGAATTTCGGGAATATACTCTCCCCGAACACCGAGCTTGCAAACGCATTCTCATGGGATCCCCTCCCGGCAAGCATCGATGGCTATCTGTCATCGTTCGCGGCAAAGGAATTCGGGGCGAAGGCGGCAGTATCGTTCGTGAAAGCTTGGGATCATTTCAACCGCGCGGCGACGCATTATCCGTTCAGCATTCCCTTCCTCTACTGGGGACCGATGCATTTCGGGCCGGCATATCCGCTCATGTTCGAAAAGAACAGCAAGCCGACACCGGTGGCGTGGCTGCTTCCGGCCGAAGTGAAATATGACATGGATCATACGCTCATGGAGCGCGTTGATTTCGGCGATGACATCAAGGGTTATCTTGGACCGTTCACGGCGGAGAAGCTCGTTTCATGCCTGAGGAATTTCTGCGCGGACTGGGCGAAGGGGCTTGCGCTTATCAGGAAGGCAGTAGAGAAAGTTCCTGCCGCGCTCAAGACGAACTATATCCGCGAATACACGGTATCGGCTGCGGTGCACTCGCAGATACTGACGGCGGCGAACGTTACTGAGTTCATCGATACAAGGAATGCGTATCTCGAAGCAAAGGATACCAAGACCAAGCGCGGGCTTCTATCGCGGATGGCCGTTATCGCACGCGATGAGATAGCGAACGCGAAGTTATGCAGGACGCTCGCGGTGAAGAATCCCATGCTTGGTTTCCACGGCGAGGCATATGGGTATGATTATACGGTGAAGAAGATAGATGATAAAATAGCGGTAACGAGATCAACGCTGATAAAAGTTGTTAAGGCACTGAAGGAGATCGCCCAATGAAATCATTACGAAGTATCGTGCTGATGATCGGTTTCGGAAGTCTTGCCGTATCCAGTATCGACGGACAGACGAAGATCGCAGTGGAGCCGTACCAGAAACCCGATGAAAGCAGCTACGACCGCTCACAGTTATCCGGGATAAGGGACTATGCCGCATTTCAGCAGGGGAAGAACGTTATCGTCCTTGCGGAGAACGGTTCGACACGATACGTTATCCATGTCGATGCCAAAGCGACGCCGGCGGAACAGTATGCTGCGAACACGCTCGCCGACTATCTGAAACAGATAACGAAGGCGGAGTTCAGGGTCGTGAAAGTCCGGCCCGCGAATACGCCGGTCATCGCCGTCGGTCCGGATGCGGCGATGCATGTGTTCCCGTCGATACCCGACTTTGAAACGCTCGGTCATGACGGCATTGCACTGCGTACCGAGGGTGCGGACCTTCTCCTTACCGGCGCCCCGACATCGCGGCGCGGAACGGTGTATGCGGTCATTACATTCCTTGAGAACATCGGCTGCCGCTGGTGGACTGATACCGAATCGTTCGTGCCGCAGAGATCCAAACTAACTATTCCATTCTACAAACTCAAATATCGCCCGGCACTGGATATGCGCGATGTTCATTCATATTTCATGAACAATTTTGCCGTATATAACAAGCTCAACGGCAATGAATACAAGATCCCCGAGGATCGCGGCGGCAGGGTCGAGTACAAGGGGCCATTTTTCGTTCACACGTTCGGCCAGATCGTTTCCTGCAAGGAATATGCGGCGACACATCCGCAATGGTTCGCCGAGGTGAACGGCAAGCGTCAATTCGGAAAATGGGATGGGAAGAGCGCCGGTCATGTCGATAACAGTCAGCTCTGCATGAGCACGAATCACACCGATCTCATCGAGCTTATCATCAGCAAAGTGAGAGGATACTTGAAGGATGCTCCGCCGGATTCCATCGTGAGCCTTTCGCAGAACGATGGTGACGGTTCGGGAAAATGCGAATGTGTCGACTGTGCTGCTGTTGAAAAGGAGGAGGGAAGTCCGTCTGGGCCGATACTGCGATTCGTGAACATCATCGCTGCTGACATAGAAAAAGACTTCCCACAGGCGAAGATCGATACGCTTGCATATCAGTACAGCGAAAAACCGCCAGCGATAACCAAACCGCGCGCGAACGTGGTCGTGCGGTTGTGCGCGTGGAACAGGACGATCAATCTTGCGCCGTATGATTCGAAAGTGAACGAGCGTTTCGGGAGTGCGATCATTGGTTGGAGCAAGATAGCCCCGGCGATACATATCTGGGATTATACGACCGATTTTTGGAATTACAGCAAACAATTCCCGAGCATCTTCGCGACGTGTTACAATATGCGTCTGTTCGCCAGGAACGGAGTGAAGTCCGTATTGCTGCAGAGCAGCTTTAATACGCGCGCCGGGGATATGACCGATCTGAAACACTGGATATATGCAAAAATACTCTGGGACCAGCAGCTCGACGAGAAAGCGCTGATAAAGGAATTCATCAGCGGCTATTACGCAGAAGGCGCGCCGTATGTACAACGGTATATCGATATCCTGTATGCATGCGATCCTCTCGGTGATGAATACATCAAGGCCGCTTTCTTGGACAAAGCGTACGCGCTCTATACCGCGGGAAGAATGGCGGTGAAGAACGATGCACAATCACTCAAGCGATTTGAGCTGGCCTTCATGCCGGTGCTGAACGCCGTCATGGTGAACTGGCCTGTGCTCAGACAGGAATGCGAGGGAAAACCCTGGCCGTTCCCGGAAAAAGCAGCCGCTCTCGCGGATGAGTATATACGCATCTGCAGCGAGAATAATGTTGTGAAAGCCAATGAAGCGGGTGAGACCACAAAACAGTGGGGGGAGAAATACCGCGCCGGTCTTCGTGTCGGCAAACCGGGAGAGTCTCTAACAGCGAAAAGAGTGGGAAAACCGGCCGAAGAGTTCAAGCATATCGCTGCGGCGGACAAACGCGAGATACAGGATGACTTGTTCCGGCTGCATCAACCAGGAAAATCTTCTTTTATAGTGAACGATGAGAAGGCATCGGATGGATATGCGGTATCGATGCCTTCAACGCATACAGAATGGGCTGTGCAGGTGCCGCTCGCGATAATGCCTCCGAAGGAAGGGGCTTCCGGCAAGTGGAAGATATATGCTGAGATAAAGATAAAAAAGACGGGCGATGCCGGTTCTGCGTTCGAAGCCGGCGTCTATGACACGTATACGAAGAAGTACCCGGCGAAGGTCACGCTGAACGTTCAGGACGTAAAGGGTGCGGACTATCATTCCTATCTCATCGGATCGATGATCTTCGACGCAGGGGTGTTCATCTATATCGCGCCGACGAAGAACCCGGAGAATGTGAAAGAAGTGATCGTCGACAGGATAATGCTTATTCGCGATGAGTGAACCCGACCGCGAGGGATTTTGGATGAAAAAAACATCAACAAAAGGTTTTATCACGCACTTCATACACAAAAGCGTGTCGACCCGCATCAAGGCTGTCGAATTCATTCCCGGACGATCGCATACCGAGGCGATCGCGGCCGCTATCGCTTCGGCGGAACTATCAGGATCGATTGCAGAGATCGTCTTGGACACACAGGATTGGATAATAGACAGGGCGATACGTCTGCCGTCGAACACGGACCTCACTATCGACGGATGCACGCTCAAGCTCGCCGACGGCGTATTCGACAATATCATACGCGTCGCGGGCATCACGCCGAACCCCAACGACCCCAACGGCATATGCAGATCGATACAGCCGACGGAGAACATCAGGATAATCGGACGCAATGGCGCGGTGATAGAAGGGGCCGATCATCCGTACTCCGCACCGAACCCGAAGACCGGTGTCGTCGAACCGTGGGTGGGCGATTTTTTCGGCTGGCGTACGGTCGGCATACTCCTTTCGGGTGCGCATAACTACGATATCTCCGGTTTTACCATGCAGAAGACGCACTGCTGGGCGATCTCTCAGGACAGCTGCACGCACGGAGCGCTGCATGATATCGTCTTCAACACGGATGTGAAGAACGGCGATGGTATCGACTTCAGGAACGGCTGCGCGCACTGCCTTGTAGAGAACATCTCCGGCACTACCAGCGATGATACGATAGCCCTTACCGCATTGGACGAGAGCGTTGTTTCCGGTCCGGGATCAAGATATATATACCCCATGCAGCCGATGGGAATGAAGCATGCATCCGACGATCCGGACATCCATGATATCGTCGTGCGGAACATTTTCACAGGCGGGCAGCATCACGCGGTGATCTGCCTTGCGACATCACCGTCGGTATATGATATCACGATAGAGAACGTCATTGAAGAAGCGCCGTCATCGCGTGAATCATGCGTGAAGATATATACCGGATATGGCACGGGGTACAGGAAAGAAAATCTGCGGAATATTTCCGTCGCGAATGTGGTCTCCCGCGGTGCCCGCTATGCGGTCATGGTCAAGGCTGATGTCAGTAATGTGCGCTTTGAGAACATCCGTCAGGCAAGACCCGATGGCGAACGCACCCTGTTCGAAGGCGATAACAGGAATAGCATCATAATGGACGCCGCTGCGCATTGAGGATGCGGAAAACTTTGCTGCGCTGTCATTCGTCCGCTCTGCTGCCTGCGACGGCGTTGACGCATTTTCGCTGCGGGAATATACTACGCGTATGAAAACGGAAAAAACGAAAACTCATCCGGTCCGGTACAGCAGCGACAGTTTTTTCGCATCGAAGCGCCGTTTCCATATCGTTCGGAACAGCGCCGATGACAACCGTCCCTGGATGGTCCATGACTTTTTCGCGATGGTGTATATCCTCGAGGGATCGGGCACGTACAAGACATCGAAGCGGCAGAAGTCGGTAAAGAAAGGCGATGTATACTTCCTGAACGCCGGTGAACCGCATCGGTGGCTCGTGAAAAGCGGCGTCAGGAACATCACGTTCTACTTCAAACGATCGTTCGTGACGGGAATATTATCTGCGCTTCCGTTCAAGCCGTTCCTGAAGGACGCATGTCTTCTGGATTTCGCCGAAGGCAGACAAAACGGATTTTTCTCCATACCGCTTCTTGCCGGGCAGTCACTTGAGGTCAGATCGATATTTGAATCCATGCTGTCCGAATATGACGAACAGTCCGACTGTTACGAAATAAGCATACAAGCGCTCTTTACCCGTCTGCTCATAGTGCTCCATCGCTTCCATGCGCGGAAAATCGCGCGCATCGATAATGAATACGGCCGGGAAAAACAGGCGATCATTTCGGCATTGGAATTCATTCAAAGCAACTACACGCGCGACCTCACATTGCAGGAGATAGCAGTACCGCCGCTGCGTCCGGAATATTTCTCGCGTCTTTTCAAAAAGCATACCGGCTATCGTGTCATCGAATACCTCAATGAGATGCGCATCCTCAAAGCATGCGACCTTCTGGAGCACTCGGACAAAATAGTTATCGAGATAGCGCGGGCCGTGGGTTACCAGAACATCACATTCTTCAATAGAATGTTCAAGAAGCTCATGCACACCACGCCGAAGGGGTATCGGTCGGCGAAAATGCGTATGAAAAAAGTGTCATAAAATTACCGTTTTGTGTTAGGAAAAAGCAGTGCCGCAGTTTATACTATGGTGATGAAGATGGTCGAATCGATTCGGAGATTAGGATGCACCGATATGACGTAGCGGCCATATGATGGGAATGTTATGTAAGTGAAAGGAGCTGCTGCATGGTAACGAGAATGTTATTAATCATCACGGTCGTGATCGGGTTTTGTATTCCGATATTCGCAGGGGAGAAGCTGGAAGTCAAAGGCAATTTCACAAAACTGGGTTCAGTTGCCGGCAAAGACGGCATCCCTGTCGGTTGGGTGCCGAACGCACCCGGAAGCTGGGATGATTCGATAGTTCCCTCGCTTGCTGTTATTCCTGATCTCGATAAAAAAATGCTGCGCATGACCTCACAAGCAAAAAAGATGCAGCTTTATTACGGTAAAAAGTGGGCGATCGCTCCTGAAGATAAATGCTTTGTCAAAGCGATCGTCAAAGGCAAAGGGGGCGTTGATCTGGGCGTTTATTTCTATCCGGGCGGCGGGGCGTTGCTGAAGGGATTCCAAGCGACCGAAGTATGGACGGAATATACATCGGAAATTACAATCCCGAAGATCAGCGGTTATGCCGCCGATCCTGTGATCAAGGAAATATTCGTAGTCTTCGGCATTACACCCGGCTCGTCGATCGAGTTCGCGGACGTTACGGCAGAGATAATAAAAAAGGGCGAGCGATGTATTGTCGCTCCCGGGGCGTCGCTGACCGGCGCAGAACCGGTCTGTTCGGTATATGCGTTAGCGCAGTCTCCGGAGATGGACGGCAAATGGGATGAAAGTGTCTGGAAAAATATTCCCGTCACGGCCGGGTTCAGGAATTATAAGAACGGCAGTGCGGTAACCGAGCGGCAGACCGGATTCAAAACGGGGGCGTACGGTGAGAACCTTTACATCGCGGTAAAATGCAAGGAGCCGGAACCGGACAAGATCAAGGTCGATCCGGACAATTACAGCAAAGGCTGGTATCCGGACGATAATCTTGAATTCTTTTTTACTCACGACAGAACCCCGCGTGTTTTTAAGCAATTCGTCGTCAACAGCAGTGCTGCCCGGTGGTGTAATGTTCCCAATGCTGACGGGGCATGGCAGGCTGCAGCATATAGAGGCGACGACTTCTGGAGTGTGGAGATAAAAATTCCATTCTCTCTGCTTAGTATCAGCGGTGATGTTACTTCGGAACTATTCATGTTCAATCTGGCACGTGCCGCATACAGAAATCCGGAAAATGAACAACTTTCAAGTTTCGCCTCGGTGAAAGACGGTTTTGGTGATGTTGACAAATTCGCATTGTTGACGTCCTTCAAAGAGACTGCACCGGATGATCTGGCTGAGATGCAAAAATATCTGAATCCGTTGAGGAATTGGATGTCCTATCGGTTATGGAAGATCGCCAATGTCAAAGAGGGCATTCTCGTTGACCGACAGGTCGATGATAATATCAGGGACATTGCAGCCTTGAAACAGCAGGCGAAAACAATACTTGAAAGTAAAATCACGAACGGGGCATTGCAGCTTATTATGCAGTATGAAAAGCGCATCAGCGAAACCGGCACACTGGTGAAACTGCTTTCTGTTGCGGTCAAGGATCGTGATGCAAAGACAAAAATTTTCGGCAACGGCAAAGAAATTGCGGCGGACGCTTCCGGTAAATGCAGTGTCGGATTGAAAGAAGGCGTAAATGTGATCGGCTTGAAAGTAGTCGCACGCGGAGGAAATCCCGGCGTGCGGCTCAGTATCGCCGGTCAGATGGAGCTGGAAAGCCGCTGGCGTGTCGGTACTGCCGATAATGACGGCTGGCTCACCTCATCCTTTGATGACCGCACTTGGAAGAAAGCCGAGACCGACAAGGACGGTTATCTGCGCGTGCCGGATGGAATAACCGGTGATGTGTGCTTCCGGCAGATCGTTCTTTGGAGCGAAAATCATTACAGCAGTCTTTCCTGCATTCAGCCGAAGGTGCGCGAATGGTGCTTTTCCGAGAAGAGTATGGAAAATCTTATCCACAATCTCTATTCACCGCCGCCGCTAACGTTTGCCCTTGAAGACTATGAGTTCATTCTTGATGTGCCGAAGGGGTTTCGTTTGCTTGAGGATAGATCGACCAACGAGACAAAGAGCGGAAGAGTTACCCGTCGCCCGCAGAAAGTCGCGGCGGAGGAAGTGAAACGTGATGGTCAGCCATATACCCGATATCGGTTGTCGTATAATCCCGAGTTCGTGCAGCCGGATGACACGAACAGCAAAGTGACATGGCAGAGTGGTGAGATCATCGCGATTAACAAGCAGGGCCAGGCATCACTTATTCCGCTGGTATTGAACGAGTACACGGGAGCGGATAAGCAATGCAAATTTTATTTCAGGCGTTCGGCATCCGGAAATCTGACTGAGATCGAACAGACGCTGCCCGTGCGCGTTCTGCCGCCGATCAACGGGCGTGTGCCGAAGAAGGTCGTGATACAGCAGTATATTCTCCCCTGGCTTTTAGGCGGCTTAGGCGGCAGTTCATTTTTTCCGGAACAATTGGATTTTTATATGCGCCAAACGCTTGATAACGGGTTTAATTCATGGATCATTCCCCCGTCTGGTGATGCGTATGTGAAAGATATTTATTCCCGGGTGATCGAGCAAGGCGGGGAGATCGTACTTTGGTCGCCGAACAACTATCCGCTTCACGGAGGTATTAGAACGAACTTTGCCCTTGGTCAATTGATGGAAGGGACGCCGGAGTCGCGTGCCCGATTTTTCAATGAAGCAGAAAGACGTAAAGACAATGCTCAGTTCTGTCGAACGTTCGCTGCCGGTGAAGGTTCGGCGCAGTTCAAAGCGGCGGTTACAAAGGATATTGGTTCTATGCTCAACGGGTCTGCGGAATTGAAATATATCGGATTCCCCAAAGCGGCTGTTTTTTATATCGATTGGGAGCAGAATATCTGGCGCGATAAAAGCTATTGCTTCTGCGACAACTGCAAAAGCGCATTTCGCACCTATGCCTCACTGCCGTCCGCGGCGGATATGTCCGACGGCTCTATTCAAAAGAACTACAATGGTGATTGGAAGTCATTTCGCGAGCAACAGGAAGGGCTCATTAATGGGATCATTCGCGAAGTATGCGGCGAGCTTGGGCTTAAATATATGTTGTACGATGATGTATTCAATAATGGTTATTGGGAAGCAAGTAAGGACAGATTCGATATCGCTTTCCCGGGATGGCCGGGTGACGGCACGGCGGTCGGCAATGGAGGATATTCTACCACGAAAGACTTTCCTGTGACGCAGCAGTCACTTGACGAGCGCATGAGCTTCTTTCGTGAAAAAGCGGGAGCGAATCAAATGCGCGGACAGTTGTTCGCGACGGTATGGGAGATCAGCTTTACGAAACCCGGGAGCAGCTGGATACAACGCTCAGGTTCGACGAAAGACGGGTTCATCGATGCAAAAGGTTTAAAATCTCAAATTCTGCGAATTGTGGCAGCCTTTCACGGCGGCGTTGATCTTGGCTGTGCGGTAAATCGTGTTGCGGGTCAGCTGTATTACATCGGTGAAGCAACGCGGATGATATCTCAATACGAAGACCTTTTCTACGACGGAAAACGGCAGGACGATTTGGCGGAATCTGAGCAGTTGAAATATCCGAATCTTTTGGTTCTCACAAAAGGCGATGATCGATTGGTATTGTTGTTCAATGAATCAGACACGCCACTGGTCGTGCAGCTGAACAACAAAAAGCTGAAAGGGCAAAGTGCTTCGGTGTATGGAAGTCCGGAGAAGATAAGCGCTCCGGAAAAGATGAATGCTCTAGTGCCTGCCGGTGATGTGACGGCCGTATATATCAAATGAGCTCTGATACAATCAAAAAAAGTAAAGGGGACACATGAATACCGATCTTTCCTCCATTAAAATCGAAAATGGTAATGCTCTCATTGTCAATGCAGTGTCCGAATCGATATTCCGTGTGCGGATAAGCGCTGATGGAAAATTCCGCGACAGCGGACTTTCCCGGTACGGAATTCTTAAGACGGATTGGCCGGAATGTACATGCGATACTCGTAAAAAAACGGGGACGATAGAGCTTCAGACCGCAAAGGCAACGCTTGCCGTGTCGCTTGCGGACGGGAGTGTCACGCTCAAAAACGAAAAGGGCATCGTACTTGACCAGAAGGACGCGCCTGTTTCAGATCGTGAAAGCGGATCTCGATTGGCATTCAGGCTGGATGCGACCGAGCGTTTGTTCGGATTGGGTGATGAGAATCGAGAGTGTGTGTCCAAGCGCGGGCATAAGGCGAGAATGGTGGTGACGAACGTTGCTACCTATGAGCCGATGCCGTTCGTGATGAGCACGCGCGGCTGGGGCCTTTTCCTCAACACGACGTGGTATCATTATGCCGATCTCGGCGCGACCGACAGGAATACCGCAGTGTTCAGCTCCGAAAAAGGGACACTGGACTATTTTTTATTTGTCGGCGACAGCCTTCGGGAACTTCTGTCCGTCTACACTGAGATCGCCGGGCGGCCGGCGCTTCTGCCGAAATGGGGCTACGGAATGACGTTCGTCTGCGACGAGCGCGAGTTCAGGGCGCGGGACATGCTCTATGAAGCGTATGAATTCCGGCGGCATGAGGTCCCCTGCGATGTGATCGGCCTTGAACCGGGCTGGATGGAAAAGCATTATGATTTCTCGGTAGATAAAAAATGGAGCGATGATCGTTTCCATATACCGGTGTGGCTCAAGGACCGCAACTTCGGAAAATTCACCGATGCGCTCAGGAATATGGGCTTTAAGATGAGCCTCTGGCTTTGCTGTGATTATGATCTCAGTGAATATGAGGAAATGCTGATAAAAGGAAAAGATACGCCGACATCCGGACCAACAGCGGACGAGTCAGTCAGCATGGAGGATAATCTCATTAAAGATCCGCACTTCGTCCCCCGATACATGGATGATGTAACGAAACGCGGGGAGCCGTGGTTCAAACATCTTGAGAAATTCGTGGACGACGGTGCATCGGCGTTCAAGCTGGACGGCGCGAACAGCGTGTGCTTCCACCCGGACAGGAAATGGATGAACGGCATGGAGGATGCGGAAATGCACAACCTCTATCCGGTGCTCTACGTAAAGCAGATGGCCGATGGATATCAGGC
>JBBTBY010000021.1 GCA_038043445.1 Spirochaetota bacterium | reverse complement strand
ATCGGAGAACGCTTCGAGGGATCGCTCGATGAATTGGCGCTCTATCGCCGTGTCCTTGCGCCGAGGGAAATAAGCGCATTGGCGGCGAAAGCACCCCCTCTGCGCGATGGACTGCTTGCATGGTGGAATTTCGATACGGCAGAAACAACGGACGACGTTTCCGGCGGCGGTCATCGCCCCTCGGGAAAACCCGAGCCAAGCTGTATTCGCACGGTCCTGCGCGCCCGCGAGAACGGCATCATGCCGCTTGGCATTTTCTTTCGGACCGCGCACTGGGCATCGACCGCTCCGCCGAAAGCCACGTATCGGGACATTTATCCGCCGAACGATGCGGCATGGCGGGAATATATTGAGAACACAGCGCGGCATCTCACCGGCGTCATCGACCACTGGGAAATATGGAATGAGCCCAACAGCCCCAACTTTTGGAGACCGCCGGCCACATACAGCGATCTGGCACGGGAGCAGGGCGAGCTGCTTGCATCGGGATATCGTGCGGCGAAACGCGGAAATCCCGGCTGCAGCGTTCTTACGTTCGGACACGCGGGACCAAAACACATGCAGCGCTCACGCTATTATCCGCTCGATACTGTGCTCAATAGCGGCGGATCAACAGTGTGCGATGCGATATCGATACATCCGTATCCCGACGGCGAAGCGCCGGAAGACTCCCTCGTTGAAAAATGCCGATACCTGGCCGATATCACCGCCCAGTATGGACCGCGCCGGCCGATATGGATAACCGAGATGAATTGGACGACAGAATTGCCGCAGGGATCCGGTACACCGAAGCAGACAAGCGAACACCGTCAGGCCGATATGATCGCACGCTATCAGGCGCTCATGTCGGCATCCGGACTTGTGGATAAGTTCTTCATTTTCCGGATGCAGGACCCGGGCAAGGATAAATTCTACGGCGAGGAAACGATCGGATTATGCTATAACGATATGACCCCCAAGGATTCATACTTCGCGCATCGCGCTTCGGCGATAATGCTCGACGATGCATCGTTCGAGCGATCGCTCGATGCCGGCGATTTACATCATGCGTATGCGTTCAAAAAAGGATCGGGGGAACGGTTCATAGCGCTCTGGGTATACGGCCGCGCAAGCACGACCGCGGTTAAAACGGGAACATCCGGCCTGCGCGTTATGGACATCATGGGGAATGAGCGAACAGTGAAGTCCGTCAACGGGGTATCGCTCCTCGATGCGGGGGAATCGATACTCTATCTGCGATCCGTTCCTGACGGCACAAAAATACGGGAAGTGCTCTCCGCACCTGAGACACATGTGCGGCCCGGGGTGAACACACAGACTGCGGTTCAGATGCTCAATCCCTTCGGGCAGGATGCAGTATTGTCATTGCAGTTCTCCGCAAGCGACAGTACGATAACCATTGCCGATCACAAGATGGAAAAACGCCTTGCCCCGAACGAAAGGACATCGATGAATGTTGCGATATCTTCGGGGATCGGCACGAAACCCGGCATATATACGATCACGGCGATCGGCACGCTGCTCGGGCAGCCGCTCCGAACGGAATTCCCCGTCCGCATACGGGTATCAGAGCCGGCAGACGGAAAACCGGTCGGTCATTGGACCATGGACGATGCGTCTGAAACATCGATCGCGGATTCGTCAGGCAACGGTGCTCACGGAAGCATACGCTCAGCGGTACGCGTGGAAGGCAAACGGGGCATGGCGCTTAAGCTCGATGGCACCTCCGTTGTGACGATACCCAACACGGCACTTCTCAACCCCCGCGATGAGCTCACTATCGCGCTTTGGGTCCGCATGGATGAAGAAACGAGCGCGTGGGTATGCCCCCTGTCAAAATCGACCGATAAAAGGCAGTACGGGTTCTGGATACACCCGAAGGATATGTCGACGGTCACGCTGTACGGCGAGGCATCAGCGGCGCCCTACTATGCGATGAGCCTTGTCCCTATCCGCACGTTCAATGAGTGGCATCACCTTGCGTTCACCATCTCCACGCACACCAGACGCTGGAGCATGTACCTCAACGGCACGCTCTGCGGGGAGGATGAATACGACCGCGGACTGTTCATCACGAATACCGCGCCGATAATACTCGGGGATAAGAATAAATGCACCATCGATGATGTCCGCATCTATTCCTGCGAACTGACGAAAAAAGAAGTGGAACTGCTTGCGCGATCTGAGTAGCGATCAGAACTCCTCAACCGTCGGTGCTCCCTCGACCCACGCCGTCATATTGAGCACGAGATAATTCCAGTTCTGAAAGCCGCGGTTCAATATCGGCTCGCCGTTCTCCGGCTGATAGTATTCATGGAGTGCGCCGAAACGTTCGACGTCCCTCCCGAAAAGGAGTATCGTCTTCTCCGCAAGCTCCCTCGCCTCATCCTTGAAACCGTAGCGCACAAGCCCGCGGAACGTCATGTAATTGGCTATGCCCCAAATCGGGCCGCGCCATGTGGAAGGATTTCCCGATGCTTTCAGATTATACATCTTCTCCATCTTCGAAAGCGAGCGTACGCCGAAGGGCGCATTGAACGTCTTTTCATTCCTGAAGTGTTCGGCAGCTACGCGCTTCGCCTGCTCCGGTGTCGCAATGCCCGCCCAGAGCGCAAGAAAGCCCGACCATACGCCGATGCGCATGATAAGGCATTCCCAGTCGCGCAGCTGTCCGCTGTGGAGGGTGAATGCAGGCTCGTCGCGATGCGGCACGAGATTAAGATCGACGCTGTAGTAAAAGCCGTCGCGTTCGTCCCAGCAATGGTCCTGTACGGCGGCTTTCAGCGCCGCGGCATCCGCGGAAAATTGCAGACCGACCTCATTGAGCGAGAGCCGCTCGCAGAGATACGTCATCGCAAGGAGCTCGCGATACATGAGCGCATTGAGATAGATGGAACCCGAGCTTTTCGGCGGTCGTCCGAATGTGCATGGGTCATCGTCCACGCCGATGGCGCAATCGTCCTGCCAGTAGAAAAGCCCCGTCGCCCGATGCCGGTGATGATTGCGATAATTATTGAGGAATGTCTGGAGGAAATAAAACTTCTCGCGGAGCCATTCCGCATCGCCGTGCGCCTGCTTCACGAGGAATGCCGCATGCTGTGCGAGAACAGGTTTATGCATGTTATGCAGGAACATATCCTTCGGCTTCTTGTCCGCGATGCTGTACTTCTCCTCTGCCGATCGCGAAACCGATATGGGCATCCATCCCTGATAATCGCTGAACGAAAGGAAGTTGAGTACACAACCCTGTTCGTAAGCAACGGCCTCCCTGCTGTCTTCGGCATTGCCAGTCTCAAGAAGGATCTGCCTGAGCGCGATATTCGAAAGCCATGAATCCCAATCCCAGAGAACATCGGCATATTGAGCACTTCCCGGTGTCAGGAACGGATACGGAAAGGGATTTCCCGCTTTGCGGTACATCCCCTTGTAATCGCGGTGAATATGCTCTCGGATAATGGGGATATACTGCTTGACATCGCTCATCTAGTTGCTCCTGATATCGATGGTGTCGTTTTTCAGCATCATATCACATCCCCAACCCGTGCCAATAGGCCATACCGGAGCCTCATACAATCCGCCGAAGGCGATTTTCCTGAGAAGGGCAATGGCAAAACGCTTTTCGCTCTCGCCGTTGACCGATATGCCGAAATCAGTTTTCGTCATATCAATGACGATGCGATTCCACGACTTCATCATAACCGATGCGGCATACTCCCACGTTTCATCCCCCGTTCTTATCTCAAGCACATCCGACTTTTTCTCCGCATCATACCGCGCGCGAAGCACCGTACCATTCCTTGTCTTTCCGCCAAGCGTAAGAATGGGGAACGGATCGCCCGTGTAGCGGTTGAGCATGCTGTCAAATGAGAGCGTAACGCGCTCAGCCTCGGTAAGCTTCTTCGTGAGCACAAGCGAGAGCGTCGTTTCCCTCTGACGAAATCGGAAATAACCATCTTCCTTCTCAACGGCCGTACGAGCGCCCCGCGGCATGAGGAACGGCTTTGAGAAATCGGGCAATTCATGAACGACGGCCCAGAGCATGTTCTTCGGATATGTGTACGCGATATACATCTTCCCATTCTCGACAAATGCGTTGGGATAGAAGGCGCAGGCGCCGGCCGGCTGCACAACAGGGCCGGGGAGAAGGAGATCGGGATCGTTCACGGGAGAAGCGAAAAGCGAAAGGAAATAGCGATCGAACGATATGCGCTTGGGAATGTTCACATGCCAGTCATTGAGCACCATGAACAGCGAATCGCGGCTGGTTTCGCCCGAAAGCGTTACGTTACGCGAACATATCGTATCGAGCTCTACCGGGCGCGCCTTCGTCCATGTCTTGCCGTGGTCTGCACTTGTTGCATAGAGAAGCATGCGATGGGATTTATCCGCCTTCTCCGGCGCATCCTGCGATGTGGAATTGCGTATAAGGAGGCCGAAGGTCCCGTCGGGCATTTCATATATCGACGGCTCCCAGAGCGATATCTTTTCGCCGAAGAGCGCCGTATCCTCGCCGACGTCTTTCCATGACATCGCTTCGATGGGGTCGCTCCAGAACCAGGAGGCGCCGCCATTGTCGCTCATGAGTATGCCGGAAAAAAGCGTATTGCCGACGATGCATCGCTCGGTGTTCGTGAACGGCACGCATGAGGGGAACATCATAACACCCTTGCTCGACACGATGCCGTGATTGGTCGGGAAACCGCATGCCTTCCCGAGCAGGGCATTCGGCGCGTTCTCTACTTCAACATTCTTCCAGTGTAAACCGTCGGTCGATTCCGATACAAATACTTTGCGTCCGGTGAACGTACACCAGGCGCAGAAGAGTTTTTCATCCTTCCAGTTTATGAATATCGGCTGCCATTGATTATCATCGTCTATCGGGTTCTCGCATCCGGCCTCCGTCATGAACGGGCGTATCGGCGCGCTCCAGGAACGATAGTCGTCGCTCACCGCAAGAAAATTGTACTGGCCGGGAACATCCTCAAGATGGCTCACATTCGCGTTCCACGCAGCGAAGTACTTCCCCTTGAACTTCACCACATCGACATCGTGATTGTACGAAAGATCGATCGGCTGCCCCGGGTGATGGAAGTAAATATCGCCTTTCTCTATCCTCGGTTCATACATCGACAGTTTCATAGCATGCTCCTCTCGGGTGATGATGATACGATACGCACAGCATCACCTTCGGGCAAGCACAAGCCGGGAAAAGTATTGGATAAAAGGGAACTACTTTGTTCTCGGCGTGGACGGCATTTCAGGCGAATATCCATCCGTGAAGGGACTCGGCCGCGGGGGCGACGGCGGGAAGTCGTAATAGATGATCACCGCCTCTCGTGTCTGGTACATACCCATGTCGTAATTGAAGGCGACAACGGTGACGCGATGGTCTTCCTTCTCGCCCATTCCGGTTCCTGCCGTACGTGTTGCAGCCTCCGCCTTCGCCGACGGCGCTTTTGACGACTTCGTCAGCATGTCCTTATCGGCAACAATGACTTCCTCGACGACAGGATGCTTCTCGAACCAGTCTTCCATATCCTGTTTCGACCAGAAATACGCCGCACCGATGACGCCGCAGTTCACCGACAGATCCTTACCCCATGCATTCGCCCGCCACGCCGCGTAGGAAGTTTCCTTATCAGTGAATACGAAACGCCGCGCCTCACTTCCGGACACCTGCCAGCCGCGTATCGTGATGTACGAATTCGGGGCGATTATCCACTTCTTCCCGTCCTTAGCCGATACCGGGGTGCCATTTACGCTCGAAAGACCGTCAACGGTGAGATTCACCGCGGCGCGCACCGGCAATGGATTGTGAAGGCGGATGCTGTAACGCTCATCGGGCACCGCCGCAACGAACGGCTTTCCCCATTTCGAGCTTTCCGCCTTTTTCCCCGTGGTATCGGAAATGACTTCCACAATGAAATTGTAGGAATACGTCCGATTCTCATAGGCAACACTTCCGCCGCGTATAACCTTAGTGCGGCACTGCATGGTGTACGGCACGGCGGCTCCCCATAGGATCGGCGCTGCCAGAACCGCGAAAACGCTCAATAAAAGACTTCGTTGTTTCATAAGATCCTCCTCGTCGTTCAGTATATATTATAACGATCCAGGAAGCAAAAAGTAACATCCCAGCTTAACAATAATGACGGGCATATCCTTGTTACGGAAAACAACACGACTCATAAGCATATTCGATTGCCCGGCGCAGAGCCAGACTTCCCGTGCGCTTGCCATTTCCTTCACTCATCCCTCTTCACATCACCCCTGCAGTCCGCCCCCATCTTCGTAATAACGTTTTTCTCGATCATCACATTGCTCGACACGGTCGTTTGTATGGCATACGCATTGGCCTTAAGCGCATCTTCCGCCTGTACGGGCATCGGCTTTCCGCACGGCGATTCAATCGTATTGCCGCGTATAACGCAGTTCTTCGCGTTCGCGACGAATACTCCCGTCGACGATGGTCGTATGATGGTATTATTCTCTATGACGATATCCGCTAGGTGTATGCCGTTCGTCACGAAGCGGTATCCGGGGCCGTCGGTGAACGCAGCGAGCGCCGCATGCATGCCGTTATGATACAGACGCGACGAGAGCGCAAACGCCCCGTCGATGATAGTATTATCCGCGATGCGTCCGCGCCGCGGGAACGGCGACTCCCAGAAATACACATCCGGGGCGATAAGCATCGGCGTAAGACCTGTACGCTCGATGCGGTTATGCTCTATCGAAAAGTCCACGGCCTTCACGAGTACGCCGCGCGTCCAAATGTCGTGAATAAAATTGGAAACGACCGTCGTCCCCTGCGCGATGCGCTCCTGCGAAATGATGTAATCGTATTTCATGAGCACAAGCGGCCTGTCGAATTCGACAGTATGAACGAAATAACCATTACCGGTGAATGCGCCGACCTTATAACCCTTATCGGCGAGCGCTTTCGGTATCGCCTTCGCCTCCGCGATGAGCTTCTCGTCCGTCTCGATCGTATCCGCCTGCACGACAGCGCGGCCGACAATATCCATACCCGGCAACCGCGCGAATTCGAGCTTCGCCCCTTCGCCTATGTCATCGGTAAAGAACGACATCACGCGCGCCTTCGTCTCGCCCATCGGCTCCATGACCACGGAGAAGAAGCTGTGAATGTTCACCGCATCGTCACACGACCAGGAGAATTCGCAGTTCTCGATGCGCGGACCGCGTTTTACTTTTATCGAATGAAAGATATCCGCATTGCAGACGATCTTCCGCTTCGTGCCGGGACGCCGGACAACCTTTATACCGCGATAGCTATTCCCGCCCTCGCCGCCGGCTTCAGTGACCGCCATATGCGGTGCGCCATATATCGTGATGTTCTCGAGCGATACCGACCCGCAACCGTTGAGATTGAACACCATGCGCATGGTGCGATCGGGAAAAACGAAGCGGTCGCCCTTGTGCGCGGCGCCGATATCGTAATTGAACATGGCGCCGTCTCGCGGCGTTATGCGGTAGATGCGCTCACCGATAGGATCGATCTGTTTCACCCAATCCATTCGCTGTTCGCGCATGCGGTCGTCGGGCGAAATGAACACCGCTTTTATATCGCCGACACGCTTCACCCAGCCGTCGACGAGCGGAAATCCCGGATCGATGCGTACGTCGAACGTTTTTGCCGCGGTGTCGATGGCGATGACCTCACCCTGCGAATTGTGGAATGGATCGGTATCGATCACCGCGCCGCGGAAAGAAACATTCATGCATTTCTCGAACAGGAACGCGTCGTACCTCTTGCGGCCGTGTATCCAAAACTGCGCCCCGTCGGCGATTATCGAAAAGTTCGTCGCGGTGATGACGATATTTGGCAGTTCATACGTGCCGAGCCGATAATTCCCCGGCGCGATGACGAAGCGGTCCTTCCCTTCCTGTATCGCCTTCTGCAATGCTGCGTGCATTGATTCCGCCGCCATGCGCTGACGCTCTTTCTCCGTCTCATCCCACGATGCGATGGGTTCAGGATAGACATGGTTCTCCGCCATCACACCGGCCGGCGGGGTTTTCAGCAGAACGAATGAGAGGTCGTCGAGCGTTCGATTGGATATCTTATTAGCATTCCCCTTCTGAAAGTCAAACCCGATGCGCATGATGCCGGCGGCGCTTCTGCACGATACGAACGCGCGTATGCCGAGCCCGTCATCATTCACTTTTCCAGGGATGGATAATTCTTTCTCTAGCTTTCTGCCGTCACGATCGCTGTAGAAGCTCACCCGCGCACCACTTTCCTCGGCGATATTATTGATGACAAACCCCACCGCTTCCATCGGCTTGGAAAATGTGATGTACAGGTCGTCGCGTACGGCCGGTATGCCGCGGAGCAGTATCGATTGCTTTCCCGACGACGCAAGATCCGCCGACTCTACGATATGCCACCAATTGCCGTTGACCGCATTGAAGCGCACCGTGAGATCGGTCTTTACGGCCGAGGCCGCGGAGAACACTATTTTCGAATATGTGTGCTCGTCCTTTGTTCCCATGCGCGGGAATGATGCGCCATCAAAGTCGACGGCAAGAGGCGACAGGGCCCTGAACTCTGCAAGGCGCAGATCACCGGCTTCGCTGTCGACCGCACCCGATATCGTTCTCGATAATGCCGGACCGAACGCCGACGTGAACGCCCCGAAGAGACCGGTGGCAGTCAGCATGCAGACAAGTATAAGCTTCATGAGAACGCTCCTTGATCGATCATGATCAGTGTAGTGCAGAACAGGGAAAATGGGAATGACAGATCGGGAAATGTTTTGTATAAAACGGCACTTCAGCTCCCGGGTATATGCAGATGCCTGCGGAAATCAGCGAGTCTATGGAATGTGATCTGATTGGCATCGTGAAAATACGCCGATCCGTCATATGCTGTACGCACAAGAGAGACAAGGTCGTCGCCGGCGATGCGAAAATCCGGATACTGGAAACCGACCTCATGGAGCGAGCGCTCACGGCTTATCGGGCTGTCGTCGATGATAAGGGTTTTTACGATCATCCAATTCTTAAGATCGGGGGATACCGAAAGCGTGAGCGTATTACGCTGACTGTACGCCTCGGGCATCGTGTTATTGTTGCCCATGGCGAGATAGAGCCCGCTCACGCCATCGCGACGAATGCAGAATTTATGATGACCGCCGGGCAGGCGGATATACCCATGTTCAGGATCGAAAAAGAGCGTCCGCGAGTCGGCAGAAAGCGTGAAGAGCGGCGCATGATCGGGATTGGGGCATACGCGCATGCACAGGAGCGCACAGATCGTGCCATCCGGCGCCGCAGCCATATTCCCTTCAAGCCACTCATTGCAGGACGGTATATCCTTATGTGTTGCGGGGAACCAGTATTTCGGGAATGTCTTCGCGTCAGGATCGAACAAAACAGCCGAGCTCATGATCCAACTCCTTGCATCAAGCAGATCGCTCCTCATGTCGGCGGATATGACCATGGTCCGCCAACCGCGCCGCCTGTCGGGATCGGCGACGTCGTCGATCGATTTGTAAACGCGCGAGCCGTGCACCAGAACCGTTCCGGGCGACATATGAAAGTTCGCCGCCGTCTTCCCCTCTCCGCCGCGGAACAGTATCCCCGAATGTTCGTCGACGGCTTTGCTCCAGGTGCGTCCGCTATCCGTACTCCGAAAAATGACAATATCACCGAACGGCCGGTCGCATCCGATGAGATACACGGCGCGTTCGATAACAAAGAACGCAGCCCAGTAGGCGCCGACATGAGCAGCCTGCCGCCACGACACCCCTCCGTCCTCCGAGCGGTATATCATCGTCCCGGGCTCCGGTGTTTCCGCATCGGGCGGCGATTTCACGTCCGACGTAAAATAAAAATCATGTGCCGCGAGCAATGCACCGTCGGGGGCTGTCTCTATCGACGGACTCCCGAAGCAGGTGGTCTCTTCGCCCGGCTTACGTTTGCGAACTGCATTGAGTATCATCGGTGTAGCTCCTCCCATCGTTCGTACATACGTTTCGCATCATGCAAGAACAATACTATACGATCCGTCGATCGACAATAGCCGGTCCGCAGAAAAGATGGGGGAAATCTGCCCCCGATGGGAAAAATCGGACATTACCGCTGATGGCGATAAATCCGTTTCCCGTTATTCCGGCAGAAGCCGCAACTGGCCTTCAAGTTCCTCAGCGATGACAGCGCCGAACTCCGCATTTACATGATTCCCGCTTAACATCCTGCTCTCATTGTACGGGCCGAACCACGCGCCCATGTTCCAATACGATGATAATTCCATCATTTCCCCTGACCGCCGCATCCCGGCGTTCTCTCTCCATAGAAGACATCACCCCGATATGCGGCCCCCGGCGTCAACACCGAATTACCCTGCACATCGATATTCTTCGCATCCTCGATGAATATCGCATACGCATTCGACAGCAACTGCGGTTCAACGCCCGGTGGATACGGACGGCTGAACGGCGTATCGATCACATTGCCGATAATTTTTCCGCCGTCGGTATTGTGCATGATAATGCCCCCGGCGAACGGCCGTATGATCTTATTGTTCACGATAACGATATCGCGATTGATGAGCGTGTTCGCAGCCGGCCGTGAATGCTTGCCCGCCAGCATCGATACGATCGCAGCCGGCTCATTGTTCGGCCAGAGCCTTGCAATATACCCCCAGCCGCAGTCGGTGATGGTATTATTGCTGATGAGAATGTTGCGCGCCGACGGCCCCTCCCAGAAATGCGAATCGGCGACCATCTGTATCGCCGCAGCACCGATCTTCTCTATACGGTTGTTCTCTATCCTGCCGTCGAACGTTTTCATGAGAATGGCGCGTGTGTAACAATGATGCAGATAATTATCACGGATGACAGCGCCGCGAGGTATGGACCGAGTGGTGAGCATGAGGTCGAGCCGCTCCAACGCGATGGGCTTCTCAAATTTCACCTTCATCGGCGCAAAGGGCATATATACCGACGACATAGACACCGGCAGCGGACCCTTCGCGAGGTCTTTCACCGCGGCAATGACGGATGCGTCGGTCATGCGTTCCGCGGAAATCACTTTCACGCTCCCGCGCGGCGTATAGTCCTTAAGCGCATAGAACTCCACGGTGTCGCCGGCGATATCCTCGATCCCGACATTATCAATGACGCCGATAACCGCCTCATCGGGGGCTGTCTGTTCATGTACGGCCCACCAGTAATTCTGCAGATTGAAAAGATCGTCGCAGGCGAACGAGAATTCGCATTGCTCCACGAGCGCGCCGCGCGCCACCTTTATGGAACGGAACACATCGGCATTCCCGGCGACAAGGCGGCCTGTACCCGGGCGGCGTATCACTTTGCATCGCCGATAGGTGTGCGCACCCGCACCGCCGGTCTCATAAATGCTCAGGTCGCTTGCACCGTAAAGCGTTACGTCTTCCAGCGTACAGCGTTCGCAATCGCGCACGTGGATGACCGTAGTATACTGGCGCTTGGGGAGGGCAAGCTTGTCGCCTGCCTTCACCCCGGCCGGATGGGTTGCAAGAAAGTTGTGCTGGAATTTGACGCGATAATTCCTTCCGCCGAGCGGCGCATCGATGATGGTCCAATCCATTCGGTTCGGTATGAACTCGCCGTCCGTATCGAAGAACACCGTTTTCGTGGAACCCTTGTATTTCTGCCATGTCTCGTCGGGCAAAGGGAAACCAGGATCGATAGCGATGTCGGCCGTACCCTTGTCAAGATCGATGGCCAGAATCTTACCCTGTGTTGACGAATAGGGGTCGTAATCGAATGATACGCCCCGCACGGTAACGTTGACGCATTCATGCAGGAGCAGCATCGATTTTTGCTTCTTTACCCCATCTCCCCAGAACGTAACCCCGTTCCCCGATATCGTGAAATTTGAAACGCCGCGGAGGTACAGCCACGATATCGGCCCGTCAGGATCGAATCGATAATGCCCCGGCGGTATCGCAATGCCGGACTTGCCTGTCTTTATCGCGGTGTTGATATCCGCCTGCAGTTTCACCGCCGCTTTCTTCTGCGACTCGCGGTCGGCATCCGTCCATTTCGCGAACTCGGCAGGCAAGGCACTGTTCACAGCCGTGTCGGCATTGTTCACCGTGGAACGCTCATCGTCAAGACCGCTTATCGCGAGTACTGCGAACTCAGCATCATCCCTGACGCCGTCCCGAATGCCCATGGTCGAGAACTCGACAGCGGTGACCGTCCTCTTCGGATCGACCCCGGTTATCGTTTGCGCGTAGATAGAGCGCCCGGTGAACAACTGCTTCGTTCCGAAGGAATAAAGGTCAGCCACTGCCGCGGTGACAGCCGGTGACGGAGGTGCTGCCGCATAGGTGCCGATGACCCATTCCCGCGAAAGCGTTGCTCCGTCGGAATAGAGCACGGTCACGCTCCCGGAGCCATTCGGGCTCTTGTCCGGCATGGGATTCAGCCCGACACCGCAGGTGAGAAAAGACAGCCCACGGACACCTTTCACATCGTGTAATTCGATGCGGACCTTCGCCTTCAGTCCGATTTTTACGCCATTGTCCGCGCTATAGCTGCCGAGCTGCCATCGCATCCCGTCGGGGAGCGTCACTATCCTGTCCGCCGGCAAGCCCCCGGCCAGATATTTTTCATTCACCCCCCGGCGAAACCCCTCACCGCCAGCATCGCCCTCAGTACTTACCACACGGGCATTGAACGACGGGGAAATATCCAGGGGCATCGACACGGCATTCAGATCGAACGCTGTACGAAGCAGAATGCAGACGATGACTATCTTTGCAGACAGGCTCATATCATTCCTCCCGGTCATGCATGTTGCGCCTCGGCCCCTCTGCATCATGTTCCGCATTCATTTTAATGTAACCCAGGCAACATCGCTTATGGAAAATGCGAGTTCATGCGGCACTTCTATCAGGCATAGATGCATTTCCTTCACTTCCGAAGGGACAAGCGGCCGCGCCCCTCCGAAATAGCTCGTCGGTATCGATGTGGTGAGCGTATCTCCCGAACGGTTCAATTTTCCCGGCCGCGCATACCAGACCGTTCCGTCCTCGCCGATAAGCGTGATCTGAAACAGGGCTGAACCCCGGTTCAGAACGAACGTAACCCTGAGCGCATCGATAGTATCCGGCATGGGGGCGGACATGCCGGCAAGCTTGCAGCGGATGTAGGGAATGACAAACCCCGGTGCACCGCGTTTCGAGAATTCGAAATCGAACTGCATGCCGTTCTTCACCGCCGTACACTTAGCCGTCCCACGATCCCCTTTTTCATGACTCTGCTGATACCAACGGCCTGCATCCGCTATACCCTCGATGGGAACGATATTCGCTACCGGCAGGTGTGCGGTATCGGCAAATACATTGAACGCCAAAACGGATGTTTCGCCTCCCGAAACTGCCGTGATCATCTGTCTGCTCGGCGAGAACGCGTGCGCTTTGGTAAAGAACGTGTCTTCCGCGCGTATCCGAAGGACGATGTTCGTGTCCTGCTGCGCACCGAGCCGGATATCCGGGTTATCGATGGAGATGGAAATATCATCCGCCTTTCCTGAAAGCGCTATGCGTTTTTCAGCATCGCTGAAATTATACACCGAAAGCGGCAGCGTCATCTCACGGTCGTTCACTTTTATCCCGGATACCGGCCGCGTGGTGAATGCGGTATCGGGAAGCGAAATATCAAGCACAACGGACGGCATCTGCCGATCCGCCGCCTTGCGCAGAGGGAAAACCGCTTCGTTCCTGAGCGGCGAGGCTTTCGCCTCCGCAACGGGAACGAGGGCGTATTTCGGCGGCCACGTGATGACAGATGCATCCGGCGTGGTCACCGCACCCCCCATGTGATCGAAGACGATCGCTTTTTTGTACGGCAGTGCGGCACCGCCGTGATACAGATCCCAAAATACCACGACCGCACTTCCCGCATGCTTCGCCGATCCGGATTGAAACACAAGCACACGCGCCGAGGGAGTGCCGGATACTGAAAATCTTCCCCGAGGAACGGCGTTGCCCAAAAATGACGCGGCAACGGCGAGTGCAAAAAGCCCCGCACGCGGCGATTGATCCATGAATTCGGTCAGGAAGTGATTGATCGCAGTTTCCCTCGAATCGGCCCCGGCGCCCGGCTCCAGCATGATGTTAAAATATTGGTGCTCCGATATTCCGAGATGAAGGCTGGTCGCCAGATACGCCAAAAGCCCTTCGGCCTGCTCGCACTCCGCCTTCCATCCTTTTCTGTCATCCACCTTGATCGCCCCTTCAGTATTCACAGCCGGCAGCCCCCCGGAATGTTTCGCGTGCGAAGCGTAGCGGCGGTACATATAGTCGAGCGAGTCCTCTTCCACACGCAGACTATGGCCGCGGTCGAGTTCCGCGGGCTCTGTCGACGGTTCGGTGGTGGCGACATCCTCGGCGGTCACGCCGGCGCCGGATTCTTTTGCACCGCGTTTTTTGAGCGGCGTATGATGATGGAAAGCATAGGCGCTCACATACGGGTAAAGATCGTTCGCGAGCATTTCCGCAAAGTAGTTCTCGAGCGATGACGTCGCCGGTGACGGTGTTACCACCAGGATATCGGGTCGAACCGACCGCAAGGCGAGCGCCATGACCTTTGTCATGGATGCGGCGTGCGCCCCGGTGCCGTATCCCATGTCGGGTTCATTCCAGCATTCGAACATCCGTATCGCATGCGGCCAGTTCGCCGCCGCCCAGCGATAATGTTCATAGAGGTATCGCAATTTCGAAGGGAGCATGAGCGATGCTTTTCCCGAATTGTTCGCAAAGCCGGGAGAATCAGTGGTATAGATATTGAGCGGCATCTGCTTATTCTCGAAGATCTCGAACAATTCATTGAGCAGGGTGAACTCGCGTTTCCCGTATGTATCCTCGCTCTGCGACCACGCCCATCTGCCGCGAGCCGCGCCGACGCCTGTTCTCCTCGCGATATCGGCAGCAAGTCCGGCGACCTCATGACCCCAGAACCTGCTCATGCCTACGTCCAAACTGATATTCGACGCCGGCACACGCGGTTCTTCGCGCACAAATATTCCGCTATAGCCGAGAACGTTGTCCGCTGCTTTGTACTGCAGCCGATAGAATCCTTCCGACAGCGTTCCAAGCGCAAGGGCGTTCGCTTTGTCGACCGACCCGCGCGAGATCTCCGTTCCGGCATACGAAAGAAGCACCCAGGAGTCGGCATTGCTTGCGCGATCCGGGACATTGACGACTGCTTCTCCGGGGGAAAAGAACTGACGGGCCCCGTTCAATGCCGGAGTCCTTTTGATGTACGCAAACTGATTCTTAGCGACGATCGTTCGCGCGGACGCCGCCTTTTCCCGCTCAAGTGCCGCCGGAGCAGACTTCGTTCCTTTTGCTGATTGCGGTCTATCGACGAGATCCCCCTCCTGCTTCATGATCATTTGTATCTCGGATGCGTTCAATGCCCGTGCGTACACGTACACTTCATCGATAATACCGGTGAAGAATTCAGCGCCGCAGCCGCCGATGAAGAAATCGTCGGAGTAGTTACGTATGCCCCCCGTAAGGGCGGCACTTTTCACCAATGCGCCGTTCACATACAATGAAATCTTTCGATCATCGTATACCCCGGCAATATGCTGCCACGCGCTCATATCGGAGAACGAGGGCGCGACGGTAAATACAAGTTCCGGTGCGGCAGCGAGCGCTTTGACAGCGTACATACGGAATGCGGCATTCGACGCCGATCGAAAAAGGAAAAGCCCGGCATGCGATCCCTCGCGCCCCAGGATGAACTGCGACCCCGGCACATTTTCCGGCAGTATCCACGCGGCAATAGTGAACGATACGATCTCTTTGCCCGGTTTTATGACCGAATGATCGAATCGGGTGAGGGCATATTGTTTTTCCGCTCCGTTCAATCGAAGGCCGCTGCCGTATTTTCCTTTTCCCCATTGGGCGCCGTGAAGAATGAGCGCGGGGGACTGACCGGAATAGTCACGGCTTACCGTACCGCTTCCCTCTTCAAAACGCCATAAACCGACAAGGCTATTTGTCAGCGCTTCGATACGCGCTCCGTCCGTAATGTTTTCCCCCGCCGGATAGCATAGAGCCGTGATCGACATCGTGAATACAATGAAACAGGTGATCATGCATGCTTTCATAACTGCTCCCCGATTATTACACTCTGTAGTATACCACAAGATAGAGGGAATGTCAGTTGCCGTGTTCTGGAATTGATGGGAGTATGGCGACAAGAGTGGGGTTTTTCAGACATTACCGACTCACGTTGATAGAATCGAGATCGATGCGAACATCCGAGACATTCGTCGTACCCATCGGCCATTCCGGTGCTTCATACAGTCCGCCGAAAGCGATCTTGCGCAGAAGTTTTATCGGTACCGTTGTCTTTGCACCATTGACCGCTATCGAAAAATCATTTTCCCGAATGGTCACTTTTATATTCGTCCATGTTTTCAGATCATACTGCCCGATACGTACTGTTTCGCTGCCGCACACCGCTTCCAGTATATTCTGTTTCGCGGCTTTGTCATACGTGAGCCGCAGCACCGTACCATTGCGCGTCTTGCCTCCTATCGTCAGCAAGGGGTGATACTGTCCGCGATATAATTCGACGTAAAACGAGAATTCCAGCGTGCATTCGCTTGCATAGGTCAACGCCTCGGTAAGCACAAGCCCGAGCGTTGCCTGACGCTGCTCAAAGCGCGCACTATTACCGTCGATGACAAGACCGCTTCTGCCGCCGCGGGGGAGGAGGAACGGCTCCTTGAAATCGGGGAGTGACGATACCATTGCAGCATATATGGCGTAGTAGCTGTACCCAAGGTAAAGCGTATTATTCTCAATGAAACCATTGGGATAGAACCCGTTCCCGCTCGAGGGCTGCACCACCGGTCCGGGCAGCAGCAGATCCGGATCGCAGACAGGCGAAAAGTAGAGCGAAAGGAACATTCGGTCGAACGGCATGACATTTCCCAGCCATGGATACCAATCGTTCATCACCATAAGAAGCGACGAGCGTGTCGCGAATCCTGCGGTCGTGAAGTTGCGCGATATGATGGTATCGACTTCTACCGGCTTTGCCTTCGTCCATGTTTTTCCGACATCGCGGCTTGTCGAGTAGAGCAGCATATGATGCGGCTTGTCATACGGCCGGCGTTCCGGCAGGCTTTGCGAGCTTGAGTTCCGTATCAGCATGCCGAGCGTACCGTCGTCATGCTCGAATACCATCGGCTCCCAAATAGCCACATCATTGCCGCCGGGGAGATCCGGCTTCTCACCTATTTCTTCCCAGGTGGTCGATTCTGCCGGCTCGCCCCAGTACCAGCTTTTCCCGCCGTTCTCGCTGATCAGCATCGCGGCGTACATCGTCCGTCCCGGATTGCATTCGGGGGTCGGCGGCATGCTGCACGGAAATAGCATCACATCATTACGCGTAAGCAGTCCATGATTGGTGGGAAAACCCGTGGTCCTGCCCTCAATGGATGCCGGAGCATTCGCAACTTCGATATTTTTCCAATGCCGGCCGTCTTTCGATTCGGCGACGAATACCCGCCGTGAATTATAATCGCACCAGGCGCAGAAGAGCGTTTCATCATGATAGTTGATGAAGATCGGCTGCCATTGATTATCCGTTTCGACAGGGTTCTCGCATCCGGCTTCCGCCATGAACAAACGCACCGGGTTCGACCAGCGTTTGAAATCATCGCTCACCGAAAGAAAATTGAATTGGCCGGGCACGCCTTCGGCGGCTGTTTCATTCGCATTCCACGCGGCAAAGAATTTTCCTTTGAACCGGACCACGTCCACATCATGGTTGTACCCCAGAAGCGGTACTGTTCCCGACTGAGCGGTGTAGATCGCATTGTACAAAATACTCGGACGATACAGCGGCATGCGCATGGTGTTTCTCCATTAGAAGCAGTCATTACACTCTATTAGTACTGATAAAATCGCGTCAGAAATATGCCGGTTGTGGAAATGTTATGGACAATAAGGAACATACACGCATACCACAAGCTTAGCAGGAGCACTCCGAAAGCGATGATCGACTGCGCAGAACATTGGGCCCAACCGATATGGGAATTTTCAGCCGTCATGCTATAATCCCCGTCATGGCTGTCGCGGACGATACTTCACTGTCAATGCACTTCCCCCTTTTTTACACCTACGGCAATGAGCTCATCTTCGTGCTCAACTGCGCGTTCGCACGGGAAACGAAAGGGCGCACGGTGTCGCTTCATACGCATCCGTTCCATGAGTGCATCGTCGTCGCCGATGGGCGTCTTCGCTACCGGATAGCGGGCACTTCGATGCATGCCGGACCCGCGGACGCCATCCTCATCGCACCCGGGCAGACGCACACGCGCACCGCGCTCGGGAACACTTCCTTTTTCGGTTTTCACCTCATGCTGCACCAGGATCCGCGCCGGCCGATACAGAGCCGCGAATTCCCCGGGCAGCGCGCACTCCTTGCCGCCTGCCGATCGATAGCAGCCGAAGCGGCATCGCAGGGGCATGAATGGGAATCGATAGCGCGCCACACCATGATCGCAGGGCTTTTGCGTTTCTCGCGCACGCTTTACGGAGCCGTGCCGCCCGTCGAAAAACGGAGCATCGACCCCGCCTTCATCAATGCGGTGCGCTATATCAACGATGCTATACGCACCGACATATCCATTTCCGACACGGCGAAGGCCGCCGGCGTATCCGAGCGTCATCTCACACGGCTCTTCCGGAAACACTGCGGCGTTGCACCCGTGCAGTATGTGCTCGAAAAAAAACTATCCCTCGCCTACTCCGACCTCATCTCGGACAAGCGCTCGACCGTACGCGCCATCGCGCAGCGCCTCGGGTTCTACGACGCGGGGTATTTCGCGAAGATGATCAAGCGAGCGTTCGGCATGTCGCCGACCGAGATACAATCGCTCGAGGGATAGCCGCTCTCAGTTGAACACGCTCGCGCGGACCTTCTTCGGCGTCGAAAGGAATTTCTTCGTGAACGCGCGCGTAAAATACATATAATCCCGCCAGCCGCATGCATGGGCGACTTCCTTTATCTTCATCGCAGGACGCATTTTCAGCATGGTAAAGGCGTCCCAGAGCTTCTGTTCCTGAATGTATCGCCCGCAGGCGACGTCTATGAATTTATTGAATATCCTGTTCACGTACCGCGGCGTGACATTGAGATGCGCCGCCACATCGCGAAGCGTAATGTGCTCGCGACGACGATCATCAATGAACGTCCGCGCCATGGAAAAAAGCTGCTCTTCGCGAGTTTTTGCGGCGGGCAGCCCCGACCTCGCGGGTGTCCGAAAGGCATCGCTGAAATTCGCACGGAACAGGAGGAATAACAGATCGCGTATCATGATCGACACCCGCTCTCCCATGAACACATCCCCATTCTTCAGTTCAGCATCGATGGCCGTGAATAGTTTCGGCACCGATACAGGCACACGCAATACATGCCCCCGAGCCGCGGCTTGAGACGCTATATCTGTCAGGGCTTGACCGGTCTGCATGGTAAGATCGAGCATGAACCCATCGACCACGGCACCCTTTGGCGTACGCCAATTATGCTTTATGAACGGCGTAAGGAAAAAGCAGTCGTTCACACCGCACTGCGCCTGCGCACGTGCCGTGGAATATTCGATGACACCCTCGCGGACAAAGCTCAATTCATGGCAGGCATGCGTATGCACGGGATTGACGGCGCCGGGGTTCATGCGAACCTGATGGAACACTGCTATGCGCACACCGATATCCCCAAGGGAGAAGGTCCTGTCGCGCTGAATGATATCGAACAGGCGTTCGTTCTTGAAGGCATTCTCAAGCAGTTCTTTCATAGCACCGTCCGGTACGTTTCGCCGTTGCTGTGGACACTATATATCCATACGCCGCTCTCGGCAATATGTTGCGATTATTTGACATTTACCCGCCGTAATCGTATAATGCTCCTATCGAACGAGGGTTATGGCATGATACGCATTGCATCTGCATTCTTCATCACCGTCCTCATTGCCGCAGTATTGCCCGCAGCTGAGACGAAAAAAACCGATAAGAACGCCCCCGAACAGAATCCCGTGAAAAACGTTCTCCTTGCCAGCTGCATCATAACCGGTGTTGTCGGCGGATCGTTCAACGGTGTAGCCGCCACCATGGGGCCGAGTCTCAATCGGGCGCACGCAGCCTACACGACAGCGACGAGCGATTTTGCCGCTCGATGGGAAGAATATGACGGTATGCGCGCGCGCGCGAATATATACACCATAGTTGCATATTCATGCTACGGCGCGGCAGCGGGCCTTTTCATCTGGTGGCTCATCACCCCCGATGCCGTATCACCGCCGAAGGTGAGCATTGCCCCCACTTTGGACGGGCTTGCCGTTTCGTTCGCCCATCAGTTCTGATGTAGGCGATGCCGAAACCGAATCTCCTATTCGTTTTTTCCGACCAGCACCGATCCTGCGATTTGAACTGCTACGGCAATACTGCAGTAGCCACACCGCACATCGATTCGTTCGCACGGACCGGAGTTCGCTTTACGAATGCCATATCCAATTGCCCCCTCTGTGTACCGGTGCGCGGCTCCCTGTTCACCGGCCTCTACCCCTGGCATCACCGCGCTTTGTCCAACGACCTTCCGATACGCACTGATCTCGAAAGCACGGCAACCGTGCTTAACCGCGCGGCGTATCATACCGGGTATATCGGCAAATGGCATCTGGGCGGCATTCCGCGCGACAAGGCCATTCCGAACGGCGAGCGTCTCGATTTCACTGAATGGAAAGCGTACAACTGCAACCACAATTATTCAAAGGGGTTCTATTTCGATGAGAACGATATCCGTCATGATATGAAAAAGCATTCGTGCATTGAGGAAACATCGCTTGCCGTCGATTTTATCGAGCGGAATCATGACGACCCGTGGGCGCTCACGCTTTCCTGGGAGCCTCCGCATGACCCGTATTTCGATGCGCCTGAGGAATATCTTTCGATGTACCGCAGCGCCGGCATAACGCTCCGTCCGAATGTCGGGCAGACGGCGCTCCACTCACCGAAGAAAACATTCACGCGCGATGAGATCGCAGAACGCCTCCGCGGCTATTATGCGCTCATATCGCTTATCGACGATCAGTTCGGGCGGCTCATCGAAACGCTCAAGCGCACCGGGCAGTACGAGAACACCATCGTCGTGTACACGAGCGATCACGGCGATATGCACGGGAGCCACGGCTTCACCAATAAGCAGCTGCCGTATGCAGAAAGTGTGAACGTGCCGCTCATCGTTTCCTGGCCGGGGCATACGTATACGGGTGTTACCGACGAGATAATAAGCCTTACCGATCTGCCGGTATCGCTTCTGGGGCTTATGCATCTTTCGTTCGCATCGCACGTAGACGGGGATGATCTATCGGCGCTCTTTACCGATGAGCATGCGCCCGGCACTGACGGGGCCATCATATGCGATCTTGTGCCGTGTCATCAGGCTGAGGACCGCGGTGCGGACGCATGGGTAGGCATAAAAACACGCACGCACACCTATGTCCGCGAGACCAAAGGCCCGACCATGCTTTTCGATGATATCGCCGATCCGTATCAGATGAGGAATCTGGTATCGAATACGAACGCAACTGACACGATGCGTTCGATGGCGGCCATGCTCGAACGTATTTCCGAAAAACACGGCCTCCGCTTCCGCCCGTGGCAGGACTTCGTCATCGAGGAAGGCTATCGTGATGCGTGGAATGCAAGTCAGGTTTATTTCAAACGCGCAACGCTTTGAACGATGAAAGAACGTACGATACGTTATTCGACCTTCGGTACCGAACGGGGTGAAGCTGGAGAATTGGAAGAACAGACGCGGAAGCGGCTTGGGAACGAAGGTGATACGGCTTCAATGCGGCTTCGGAACCTACCTGATCCGGCATTGCAACGGCTCTTTTGCGGCAGCTGAACAGCAGTAGATTCGGAATTACCCGTCGGAAGAGCGTTCTGTGAACGCTTCAAATTGGTGCTGATGAACAGGTTGTATCCGGACATGTTCAAGCCCCAGGCGGCGTTATTCCAAGCGGTCCTAGCGGCGGTATCGAGCGAACGCCATGCATGGACAAGCGTACGGAAACGCCCCCTTAAATGAAGCTGTTCCTGTGACCGCGCATCGCGGGGCGGGGTGTAGGTCCGCACATAGTGAATGGACTTCCATCGCTGGAATATAAGGCCTCCCATACGGCCGGTCATACCGTCAACGAGTGCATTGAATCGAACTTTTGCCATATCTGGCTCCTTCGGGCTCTCTATTGGGGGACAAAAAAACAGTCTCTCCCCCTATATAATTATTCTCCTGGACGGATACAGGGGAGGGCTTTTTTATACCCTCTATGTAATTATACGAGTTGACGGTTACAGACTCAGGGCAAAACAGCGAATTTATGCAAATTTCGAGGGTTGTTGGTCATATGGGCCGCAAAGACGGCGCGACCAGGATAATTGACTCGAGGACAAGTCGATAGAGCCGTATATCCTTATTTTATCACCTGTTGGCCAACCAAATTAATCAAAGAATAATATACTTGACAGATGATATCGATAGTATTATAGTATTACAATATAAGCATCGATAGGATAATGGTATGTCAACAGTCACAGTCTCCCCCAAATTTCAAATCGTTATCCCAAAAGATATACGTGAATCATTGGATATCAATCCTGGCGAAAAGTTCGAGGTGATCCAATACGAAGACCGTATCGAGTATATCCCGGTAAAAAGCATAAAAAAAATGCGCGGATTCCTCAAAGGGATCGATACGAATATCGAAAGAGAAGGCGATCGCATATGAATATAGTTGATTCGTGCGGCTGGCTGGAATATTTTGCGGACACAAAATATGCAGAACAATATGAAAGTATCATTTCAGATCATCAAAAACTTGTAGTTCCAACAATATGTATCGCAGAGGTATTCAAGAAAGTAACAGCAGAGAAAGATGAAGTTCATGCATTGAAGGCTATCGCGGCAATGAAACAAGGACACGTAGCTGATCTGACCGAAGATATAGCGATAAACGCAGGAAAAACATCTCTTATGCTAAAAATACCTCTTGCAGACAGTATAATATACGCAACAGCAAAAAAATATAACGCAAAAATATATACTCAAGATAATGATTTCAGAAAACTTGAAAGCGTTATTATCATCGAAAAGAAATAAAGAAGAAGAATTGTCTCGCAAAGTACGCGGAGCACACAGAGCGGTCATTATTCTTGGCGGGTTTTGCGGCTTGGCGAGAGGTTTGTTTTCATATGTATAATGATGAGAACTAGATCGATGAAAAGAGAATGTCACACGAAGGCGCGGAGAAGGAATGGGCAATAGTGGCCGAAATTGTACTCAGCGGTCTGCATAAACACTATTTTCGTTGAGAAGAGGCCTCTTGAAAACGGGCGACCAAATAATGTTGCTCATAGCATACGCTGTTCGATCTATTCATTGATCCACTGCGCTTTCCGGTGTTTACAGCGCATCACTGACATCGCTTTGATTCCCGTGCATCGCAGACTTTATCATTTACGGATATATTCTGCATCTTCGTGATCCCAAACGCTAGAGATCGAAATACCGTGTCACCGCATACGATGTCCCCGCGCGTCCGTACACATCCTCGCAGGACACCGATATCTTCACATTATGCCCGCGATAGGGGGCGAGGGCCTTGCTCAGATCGAACGAGAATGAACCGCCCGCGGCCTTCCTGTCGACGACGACGGTATCGTTGATGCGCACGGTAATGCGCGCCGAGCGCGATGCGACGCCGGCGAGAAGGGGCAGCCGTATCGGTTCGCGGACGATGAGGAAGGGCGTATCGATATCGAATATGACCGTGCGTTCGGAACGCGATGCAGCACCGCCGGGGCTTATCGCCTCAACGACGAGCGGCAGTGCGCCGCTCTTGAACGATACTATGGAGCCCTCGAACGAAGTATCGCCGGTACGCCGGAGCGGGAACCCGTTCGCATGAACCCGCTCGGTACCGGCGGCTTTCACCTGCACTCTGAGCTCAGGTGTGAGCGCTGCTCCATCGCGCAGACCGGAGAAATGTATATCGCGGATAGTCGGCGGGAAATGCTCAGCGTATATCGTTCGGACGAAATTCGTCCTCCCCTGCGTGCCTGTTATCGAGACTGAGAGCTGGTTCTTCCCGTCGCGCGGGAGATAGATGCTTGCCGGACCGAAGGCGCCGTTGGATGCCACCGAGAGAAGGAAACCGTTTATCTCGACCGTTGTGCCGGGTATCGTGTATCCGCGGCAATTCACGGCGTGGCCGGATATTATCTCGCTTTCCTCCGGTTCATCGAGCGATATTCCGGTCGCACCCTTTACAACACGTATGACCTCGTTCGTCTTTGTAACTATGGCGCGGACGCTCTCACGTTCACGCGCATACCGGAACAAGGCATTATATTCCGCTGTCACCGCTACCTCGGCGGAAATGCTCCCGTCGGCCTTGCCGTACACCGTCATCCCCGGCTTGAGAAGCATCGCTTCATTGTTCTTTCCCGGCGCGCTCACTTCTATCTGACCAGCGCTCGTATCATCGGCGGCGACACGCGATACACCGAACTGCACACGCATCATGATACGCGCGTTCTTGAAGCGCACCTCGGCGGCGGGCATTATCGCCGACCATTGCATGCGGGTGTTGGCGAGCACCATGCCGGCAAGCACGTTGAGCCTATCGCCCTTTTTCTCGATGGAAACGACAGTGTTGGAACCAACGATGATCTGACCATCAGGGGATGAAACGGTGCATATACCGTCGCTGGTACGGATGCTGTCTCCGGACACGACCGCATCATCGATCGACAGCTCGGCCCAGTGGCCGCCCTCGCGCTGCATCATTACCACGCCCTCGGCGGACCGGACGCGCCCTGAGAACGGATATGCCGACACGGCGGTGAATAGGAGGAAAACTATAAGAGAACGCATACGTCAGTCCTTTATACTATGTATCGAAGAACGCTTTCCATTTCACCGCTCAGCACCGACCTTGTTAAAGTCGAGCTGCCAAATCCAGCCATGTGTTCCGCCTTCTGTTTATTCATCCCCACCCGTATTCCCCGGCGACCTATGCAGCATCGCTCAGAGTTCTCCTCCCCTTCCCCTCTCTCACTTCCCTGTGAGAGAGGGGAGGGGGCCGGGGGATGGGGTGAGTGTGTTTTTGCTATCAGAAGATATTATACCAGTACAACGGCAAAATGGAAGGTGCTTGATGCTCTGTTTAATGAAGATCAAACAATCTCCGCATCCGCACAATTCTCGGCTATTCGATGAAGCCATATCGAGAGCAGAATGCCGATCGCAACAAAGAGAAGGGATAGTACCGCAGCCGCGGCGAACGGCAGCGATATACCGTCGATGCGCAGGGGAACGCCGGCAAAGAACGTATTGACGGCGATGAACAGTTTCGTGACCGCGGTGAGCGCCGCAGCATACCACACCGGGATGACGGGGATGGCCGCTGTCGCAACGACGAGAAATGAGAGCGAGAGCATGATGAACGACAACGGCACCGCTATCATATTGGAAATGATGGAAGTGAAATTGACGGTGCCGAAAAAGTGCATGGTGAAGGGCGCGGTAAAGATCACCGCGGCAACGGATGTGAGAACGGCGCCGGACACGTATCGAAGGGCAGGATGGCGCATGACGCGCAAGCGTTCGCGGAGTATGGCATCGAGCGGCGGGATGATGAGCACGAGCGAACATGTCGCCACGAATGAAAGGAGAAAGCTGATGTCGCCGATATCCTTGGGCGAAATGACAAGAAGTACGAAGAGCGTGAGGAATAGTACGTTGGGGAGATTGCGCGTACGGTCGAAGAGCATGACCGGCACGAGGAGGAGCGCCATCACCGCGGAACGCATGACCGGCGGCACATAGAGCGTCATGGGCGAATAGACGAGAACGGTGACGACGACGGCGAGCGTTATGCGGGCGAAGCTGTTCATCGGGATGAAGCCTGCAAGGAGAACGATTATCGCGATGACCATGCTGAAATGCAGCCCCGAAACGGAAAGGATATGCATCGTGCCCGAGCGCTGAAAATCGGTCATGATATCTTTGCTTATCGGCGACTTATCGCCCAGGATGAAGCACTGCGTTATCGCATACGTCGCCCCGCTCGTATACGTACCGAGCGAACGCTTGATGAACGACCGCGCACCGAACGCGGCACGCTGTGCGAACGCGGCTATCGGGGATGCATGTTCCAGATGGAGATAATCCGACCGGCGATAGATGGAGCTTACGCCGTAGATGCGCCGCTTCTCGAGTATGTCCAGTATCATGCGATCGCTGTCCGCAAGCAGGTCCCGATAGAGCAGTATCGGCCGCCTGACAAGGATTCTATCGCCCGCGATGAACGGCTCTTCGGCATTGCTGTAGAGGCGTATCGTTCCGAACGCATCGATGGATGCATTCGTCGCGAACACGCGCGTTACCCTCGCCAGATGCGAATGGCGCAGCACGTTCAATCCCTCATACTGCATTATCACCGCCTCGAAACCATCGGTGTTTTTCGCATGCGATACCACGGGCGAGCGAAATTCATCGTAATATCGCGCCGTTGTATATCCGGCACCGGACGCGAAGAACGCAGCGCCGATAAGCGCAATGCGCGCGATCGGGTGCCTGACGAGAACGGCAGAGATCGCTGCGAGGACCGCGAGCATGAGTGACGGGATAAGAACGAACGGCGATGCTAGAATGAGCGAAAGGACGACGCCGGGAAGGAATGAAAGCGACACGATGACAGGAAGCGTTACGGGATACGGGGATCTCAGCATTAAAAGAATTCTTCCTCGATCATGAGCGCAAGGGTGTGATATATCGGCAGATGGAATTCCTGGATACGGAACGTCTCGGATTCGGGGGCGATGATGCATGCATCGGAGAGCGCTTTGAAGGCGCCGCCGTCGCGCCCGGTTATGCCGATGACACGGATATCCATGGCGCGGGCAAGCTCCATCGCGGCGATGACGTTCTTCGCATTCCCGGATGTGCTGAGACCGACGAGGGTATCGCCCGGATCGCCCAGGCCGAGGAGCATCTGCGCGAAGATAAGTTCCGCATCGACGTCGTTCATGTACGCTGTCGTGAGCGTGTCGTTCCCGAAGAGCGGTATCGCGCGAAGCGGCATCTCCAGTTTTTCTGCCATGCGTTTGGAGAGCTCGCCTCCGGCGGAAAGTTTCTTCGAGAGCGCATCCGGGAGCGGGCGTTTCTTGACGAAGGATTTCATGAGCTCTCCGGCGAAATGCGCGCTGTCGGAAAAGCTCCCGCCGTTGCCGCAGAGAAGCACTTTCTTACCCGTGCGGTAGGTCGTGCACAGGATATCGAACGCCTTGTCGAATTCAGGGCGTATCGGTACCAGCACGGGATGCGAAGCAAAAAGCCCGTCCGCGATTGCGTTCGTGTTCTTCATGGGACGGAATTATAGCACGATTTCGTAATTGTGTATAGCGCAGGCGCGCTACCGGCGTGTCAGCGGTCGACAAACAATCCGCTCAACGACAGCATGAGATACACGACATGTTCCGGCAGAAGGTTCTGCGGCATTATACGCGACGGACGCCAGCGATAGGTGTAATTGACGTCAAGATCGAGCGTGGTACGGTCGAAAAATTTAAAACGAGGCGTTATACCGGCGATCGCACCGATGCCGAATTGGGGGTTCGCGCCCATCTTTGCAAAAACCGCTTCACAGCCGGCGCGAAGGGAGAGTGCGAAAAAACCCGTATCAAAAAGCCATTGCTCCGCCGCAGGGATGAATTTCAGAACGAATCCGCCCTGTGAATAATAGATCTCGTTTATTTCCTTAAAGACGAGGCTTGTCCATCTCCCATTGAATGCGAGCGTGAGCGTGTTCTCATTGAAAATCGGCACTTGATTTTTGAAATAATTTGTCGCCTCCTGGCTGTAATAAATACTCGGCGTGCTGTCATAATTTATCACCGTATCGAATACGACCGTTTCATCGCTGTTCTTGATAAGAAATCCGATGCCGATATTCCACGACAATGCATATAATCTCCACGCGTGATTCTCAAAGAAGACACCCGTGTTATCCCGAACAAAATTGCTTACCGCCGCGTCATCGCCAGCCATAGCGAAACGCGTATTCGCAATGCCGCCGGATATCCCGATCCCGATGTTCTCATTCACGGCAATTCCAAGGCGCAAAGAACCTCCTTGAAACGGCTCGCCGGTACGGCCGAACGAGGAGAGATTGTTTGAGACAATGTCATTGTTTTGATCGCCCGCCATATATTCCGCCGCTATTCCAAAACCTTTTACCACAGGCAGGAAATATCCGATAATCCCGACGATCCCGGCTTCGCGAATTCCCTGCGCGGAATTCACCCAGTTGAAACTGGCGCTGGTGCTGCCCTTGCTTGTATCGAAATTCTGTGGATTGAAGCTTGCCGCGGATGCATACAATCGATCCGTCCTTGCAACACCTAGGTATGCGGGATTAGCATAGATGCCGTAGCGCTCAGGAATGGTTTTGAACTTCGACATATTACCGGAGAGTTTATTGATGAACGCCTTCACTACTTGGTTTTCAGGATCGATCTTCTTCGCCTCGGCGAGTTCAGTACGCGCCTTCGCCATGTCCTTGTTGTCATACGCGTCGATACCCTTCGAGAGCATTACTACGGCCTTTTGATCCATTCCTTTCTTCGCCGCGAGCGTCTCGTCGATCGATTTATCCACGCCGAGATTGAGCACAGAGAGAATGTCCTTCGCGAAGAATGCGCTGATATACGGATAATTTTTTCCCGGCTCGGTGAGTTGCTTGCGCCACACCACCTCGCCGCTTTCCACCTTCGTCATACGGAGGCTTAGCATGAGAGAACCCGCCATATCGACTATTTCTCCGAAGACGATGTAATCGCAAGCAAGTATCTTTCCCGCTTTCACCTGATCTTTCTCATCGACGGCACCGGTCATTGATACTTCCATCTCCTTGAAAAGCTCATTACGCTTCTCGCGCTCAACGAGGCGCACCTTCGGTGATTTTTTCACCTCATAGGAGATAAGTTCGGAAAAGCCTTTGCCGAGCGGTTTCAAGTCGGGGTTGCTCGACGTGACGTTGAAATCGTTCACCGATATCTTGTTCTCACGAGACGACCCCGCGGCCATGCCGGTGGCGGTAAGGTCGCGTTCGGACGCGAGTAAGGCGTTCGCGTCGACATCGAGTATTTTTTTCACATATTTCTTCTGTATTTCGACCACACCATACCGGTCGCTTTTGATCCTGATCGCGGTATCAGTCTCCTTCACCTGTCCCTTGAGGACTTCCCCGTTGTCGAGATAGATGATCTTTTCCTGCGGGACAAGTGCAATAGTAATACAGACAAGCGTGAGCAATACGATATGTGTCTTTCTCATAAGCCCTCCGGTTGAGTACGCCCCTGCAATGAAATATGGATTCTCATTGCATCAACTCCCGACAATGAGGACAGTATAATCCCAACCCGCATACTGTCAAGCGCCCCATCGCTGAATACCAATAGCGTTACGAATATCCGACACCTATCGCGTTTCTATGCGGCTCTTCATCTCTTATGCGTACCCGGCACCCTGTGCATTCCCGAGAAGAACAGGAACACCACCCACGCGATGAATATCGCCGCGAAGGCCACCCAGAGCGGCATGGTGTAATTGAGCCCGACGAGATATCCGCCCACGAGCGGCGGTATGAATTGCGCGGCCGCCTGCACGGATTGATTGATGCCGAGTATACGCCCCTGCCCGCTCGCATCGGCCAGCCCTGAGATGATGGTCATGAGATTCGGTCCTGAGAGCCCCACCATCATCGGCGAGAGGAACACGACGGCATAGAGCAGCCAGTAATTCGGGACGAGCAGCATGACCGGAAACACGAGCGACAATGAGAGAAGCGTCACCCGAAGCACATGCGCGGGCGAAAAGCGTTTTGACACGGGACGCGTCAGCACGCCCTGCGTAAGTATCGACCAGATGCCGATATAGCCGAACAGCATCCCGAACTGTGTGTTGGTGACATGGAAGCGCTCTATCAGATAGTACTGGAAAAAACCGGTGAAGAAGTTGAACCCGAAAAAAAGAAGGAAGGCGGTGACGAACAGGGCTCTGCTCGATGGTATCGTGAACGCATGGATGAACTGTTTCGGTCCGGTGAGGAACGATACTGCCATGCTTCGCCTGTTCTCATGCCGATGCGTTTCGATGAACAGAAGTCCGATAAGCACGACATTGAGGAGCGACAGGAACGCCGCAAGATAGAACGGGGTCGCGAGCGTAAAGAGCGGTCCGTAATGATGGTCGGACAGCACGCCGCCGATGGCGGGACCGAGCGCGAGCGCAGCGCCGAACATGGCGCCGAGAAGCCCGTAATTGCGCGGGCGGCTCTCATGTGTCGAGATATCGGACATGGCGGACTGCGTCACCGCGAGCGCACCGGAAAAAAGACCGCCGAGCACACGCCCGGCAAGCACGAGAACAATGCTGTTCATCGTCACTCCGACAGCCACGAGCACATGCGATGCGATATTCCCTATCGCCGTGTAGAACAGCACCGGTTTTCTGCCCACCCTGTCCGAAAGAATGCCCAGTATCGGCGCGGTGAAGAACTGCACGAAGGGATAGATGCCTATCGCGATACCAAGGAGCACCGCACGCATGACCTTCGTCATCTCATGCGGCACCAGGGCGGATGTCGTGCTCGTGAAGAGCGGCGTGAACACGGGGAATGCGAGCGTAAGCCCGATGAAATTCAGGAACGCCGTGGCGGCGATCAGTATGATTATCGAATGCTTTTTCAACGGAGTAAGTATCTTACTATCGCGCTATCCTCGCCCGCGCCTCGGCGGTGAACTCATACGGCGCTACCGCCGGATTGAAACGAGATACGTTATTCGTGCTTTTCTCAAGCTCCTCCATCCAGCCCCGCGAACGATAGTAGCCGAGGGAAAGCCCGGTCGAGCGCCGTGTGGCGAACCGATATTTCGCAAAATACTCGTCGCGTGCGGCAGGGCTCGGCGCTGCGAACGCCTTTGAGCGGAGCATGGCGAGCGCCTTCTCCGCGCTCTGTATCCCTATCTGTGAATTCTTATACCAGTTCTGTATATCCTTCACGCTCTGCTTGATATAATACGGCTGATACTCAGCGGCCAATTTGTCGTAGGATATCTGACCGACGAGGAAGAGATTGTACAGCTGCTGCCATTTTATCGACGTCTCGCCGCCGAACCCGCTCCACTCCATGACGCCCGGCACGCCGTCCAGGCGCTGGCTGAAGCGCGCAAGGATGCCGGAAAGCTCGATATTGCGTACCGACGGCATCCACCCTATCGCAGCGTTCAGACGCGCATTATTATCCTTCGCTGAAAGGAAAAGGAGAAAATCAATAGCGGCTTTCTTCCGTTCAGGGGCGCCATGCGGTGTCGGGCAGGCGAACGGGAAGCCCTGGAATGCGCGGTCCATCGCCGGTCCCTGAACGAATTTCCCGAATTCGGGGTCGTCACGCGCGGGGATCGGGAAATCTATCACATCGATATCGAAGCCGTTCTCACCGGCGTACTTCTGCACATACGTTACGTCCCACGTGCCCATGGCGTAGAACACGGCGCGCTGCTGCACGAACATGAGCGGGCCGTCGTCATAATTGAGACCGATGAACCCTTCGATGAGCGCGGTCTTCGCAAGGTCATCGAGCATGGAGAACGCCGCCATGTATGCGGGGTGCTTCATGTTCACTTTCCCGAGACGCATGGCGAAATACATCTCGTCGCCGGGTGTCAGTCCGTCACGGTTGAGATCGACATCGTAGCGCACGGTCGTCGTGACCGGGTCTATCATGTACTGACGCGTCATATTGAAATAACCGCCCGTGTTCGCAAGGGGAATGAAATGCGGGCTTCGCCCCCGTATCGCATCGATCTCCTTCTGACCGTTCTTTATCTCTGCCAGGGCCTCCGGCGTCGGCTGACCTGCGAGCGCATCGATGCGCCTGGTAAGCTCGGCTATGCGCTTGGCATCGGGCGCGCGGAGGAATTTCTGCGAGCGTATCTTCCGGCAGTCCGCCATGAATTCGCGCCAGTCCTTCGGGGGCGAGGTCTTGCCGGTGAGCTTCGCGTAGAGCTGGCGATTATAGAACAGGCGTATCATGAAGAACGAAAGCGGTATCGTCATGTATTCCTGTACCTCGGCGACATACGCCTGGCGCATGCCGTCGCGCATGGTGTCCTTGAGGGGCACGTTCGCGAATTCGTTGTTCTTATTGTACGGGTTCGGGGCCGAAACATACTCGGTCATCGCATGGAAATATCTGAGATAGTACTGGATAAGGATATTGTACGGCACGCCCTGCCCAATCTCGATGAGATCGGGGGGATTACCGCCGACCATCTGGGTGACGAACCATTGCCCGTAGGTCTGCGACGGCATGGCGTTCTGCACGACGTGGACGTTCGGATGGAGCTTCTCATATTCACGCGCCATGTAGTCGACGCTCTCGCGCACACCCGGTTCCACCTGCCAATGCACTATCATGATGGATGTTTTTTTGCCCAAGCCGCCGCCCGGTATCGCGAGACGCATCCCGGGTGTAATCACCGTCCTTTCATTGATGTCGGGATAATTCGCATCGTAGATAGCCTTCGCGGTAATGCCGTAATTGCTCGCGATAGTATCGATGGTCTCGCCGCTTTCAACGACATGCCCCGCCGCTGAGAACGGATTGCCGATGTTATTGAGCGCCACCGCCAGCGCCGCCACAAGGAAGGCGAGCACGATGATGATGATGCCGTAATATTTCTTGACGATCTCGATCGTTTTCATGGTGTATCTCCGTTACTCTATGCGGCCGGTCTTCGCGATACGGTCAAAGCGCTTAAGCTCGATAGCTGCGAGCGGCGCACGGAAATCGTAGGGATACGATGTGATCAATTCGTTGAGATATGCCCTTGCCTTCGCAAGATCGCCGACGGCGAACGCTGCATTAAAGCCGAGATTCCACAAGGTCGATGCGATGTCGTTGGCTACCGGATAGTTCTTGTATTCCTTGAGTATCTTAAGCCGCTCGGCGTTTATCGCCAAGCCCTTGGTGCGGAACGCCATACGCTCCGCCGGCGTCGAGCCCGCGCCGAGATTCATGCTGATATTATTGTACGCGCTCGCGAGAATATCGTAGAGCCGCTCCTTGTACGGGGTATCGGGGTTCGCCCGAAGATACTCCTCTATTTCTGCGAGCGCCACTTTTGCGTCCTCGATACGATAGGTGATGAGATACGTCGTCATGAGGTGCAGGAACGCCTCTTCCGCCGCCGGGTGCCCCGGGAAGCGCGCACCAAGGTCTCGATATCCCTTGCGCGCACCCTCATAATCCGGCGTCTGCCCCATCGGAACTACTTCCTTAAGACGCGCGAGCGCCAGGAGCGCCCATGCGGTGGTATCGTTGGTGCCTTGAGCGGCTTTCTCATAAAAGTGCTTCGCCTGTGCGCGGTCGATCTTGTCGCCGAAATTGTATACCATGCCGAGACCATAGCATGCGTTCGCTATCGATGCGGTGGAACCCGCCGGCGCCCCGGTAACGACGGTGCGGAAATTCTTCTCCGCAGCGGAGAAAAGCCCCCGCGAGAACGTGTTCCATCCCTCGCGGCAGAACCGGTCCGCTTCGGACGGCGTAAGCTTCACGGCGGATGTGCAGCCGGCAATGAACAACATCGCCGATGCAACGAGTATCATCGTACGCATAGTGTCTCCTTCTCTGCCCGGCAGAACACACGGGCGGCATGTGGTCAGGATACATTCTTTACCCGTCAATGTCAATCGTTCGCAGGCTCTCAAAATTCTCAAAGAGTGGTTTTCTTTTCTTTCGCGATCATCCAGAATGCTTTGCGCAGGTGTCGTGCCTGTCATACCGAGGCAACCCTTGATAATGCCGACATGCGTGATAGGATGGCTGAATGCAAATATCGTTCATGCCCGACCCCATCTTCGGGGAGTTCCGCATACCCGATGATGCTTCATCGATAGCGCTCTTCCAGGCGAACCTCACGCGCGGAAAAGAGGTCATATCGTTCAAGCCCCATCTCCGGGAATTCGGCATCTACCCCATCGCCTATGCGCCGAAGATCGCCGGCGGGGAACTCCCGCACACCCACACCTTCCTCGAGCTTGTCATCGCGGTCGCCGGCCGCGGCGTCCATACGAACGGCACGCACAATGTCGAAATATCGCGGGGCGATATCGTATTCACCAGCAATACATCGGCACATTACTTCTCATCCTGCTCGGAGGACTTCCGCGTCGTCGATATCTGCTTTCTCCCCTCGGCGCTCGGCTACAGCGACACCTCGCTCGATGATGCACGCGTGGCCGATCACTATGCGCTCCTCGTCCCCTTCGCCGACTATGAAGCGCATGAGCATTTCACCGTCGTGCACCCCGATGAGGACACGTTCAAACGCATCGCATGGTATGCCTTCCATATGCTCGAGACGTTCCACACGGGCGGCGAACGCGAGATCGTCCTTAACGCCCTGAAGAACGTGCTCATCATGGCCGTACCGAAGACTGAGACCGGATCGGCGAACAATGCCCGCTTTCATGAGATACTCGCCTATATCCGCGAGCATGCGCACGGCGATATCACCTCCGCATCGGTGGCAGAACACTTCGGGTTTTCCGCCGCGTACTTCTCCACGATATTCAACCGCATCAGCGGCGATACGCTCCACGGCTATGTGAATGGGCTTCGCGTCCGCAGGGCGAAAGAGCTCATCGAACGGACGACGCTCCCGATAAACCGCATCGCGCATGAGGTGGGGTATCACAATATCTCGCACTTCAATGTGGCGTTCAAGCGCGTATTACGCCGTTCGCCGGGGGCGTTCCGCCTGAAGCGGAAACACCTCGACGGCCGATAATGCAAAAAACACAACACAGCCGCGAAAAAACAGCAAACCCGTCCGGCCGAAATTTTCATATACTACCATCATGCACTCACGTTCATCCCTATACCCTGCACACAACGACGCGAGGAGAATCGTATGAAAAAGATCATCGGAGCACTGATATGCGCATCACTATCGTTCGGCGTACAGGTGGAATCCGGGAATACGGTCATTGAGATATCCGCCGCAGCGATAAGTGTCATTCACGGGCCGGTGAAGATATTCGAAATGGACCCGTATTACACGGCAAAGTCTACCTGGGGGAACTGTGCGAAGTTCGGCGATGCGCTTGAGGCCGTCTCCGTCGACGGGTCGTCCGCCATACAGCGCACAAAAAAGAACGCAGCGATAGCGGGTGAGTCGCGATTCACGGCCGCAGAGAACGGATTCACGGCGGAATATTCGGTCACGATAGCGTCGAATACCGGCGCACATTTCGGTGTATGGGATGTGTACCTGACGCGTTCAATTTTTGCCGATGCGATCGTCCTCCACGGCGGACAGCTGCTTCCCTTGCGCACATCAAAGTGGGACACGATAGAAGTCGAGCGCTTTTCCATACGAACCGCCATCGGCGAATGGTCATTCGACCTTGCCGCAAGCGGACCGGCAAAGTGGCTGCTCCGCTCCACCTGCGACCGCGGCTGGGGCGCGGAAGAACGTAAAACGTTCACCCTCCTCAATCAAATGGCGAATATCCCCGCCGAAGGCATTTCCGTAAAGCTCCGCATCGAGGCGAAATTCACCCCGGCCCCCGGCTATGACCCATTGCTGCAGCAGTCGGAAGCGGCAGCATCCTCAATGAAAAAAATACTCGACCGCTATCGTCTGAACACAGGTGAAATGCCTGTTGATGCAGCAAAGCGTGCAGACTTCTACGCACAGCGCATCGCGGCATTGACCGCCGACCTCGCCGAAAGCAGGCTCGATCCGCGTGCCGGTGTCATCATACCCGAGCCGAAACGGTATGTAAAAAAGATCGGCGCGTATCCGATCCCGAAAAAAGCGGACATTGCATGCAACACGGAACATGACGCGGCGCTGGAATTGCTTACGCTCGATCTCGCCCGTTACGGTTCAACGGCCGCCCGTGCCGATATATCTGAAAAGGCTTGTGCAATGCGTATCGGTGTCCCCTCGAAGGATGCATCAGTAGCGGCGGCATGCGTACGGCTCGGTATCGACACCAATGAATTCGCACGCGCCGAAGGCTATGCGATAGCGGTCACACCCTCTGAGATACTTGTCGCCGGAAGCGGTCCGCGCGGCGTACTCTACGGTGTCCAGACGCTCAGACAGATCATACGCCCGGGAAAGGCCGGGGCCGAGGTTCCCGCATGCAGTATCGTCGACTGGCCGGACATGCAGTTCCGCGGCTACTACTTGGAAAATACTGCATCGGCATCACGTGACGAGTTGTTCCATCTCATACGCAATGTCTATTCATATTACAAAGCGAATGTTCTTATGGTAGAGATCAACTGGCTCAAATACGCATGGCGTTCACATCCCGAGGTATCAGCAACGAACGCGATCGCATTAAGCGAGCTGACGGCAATTGCCGACTATGCGAAGAAATACAAGATGCGATTGATACCCGCGGTGTTCACATACGGGAAAGTGGGAAATCTCCTGAAATCACACCCTGACATCGCTGAAGATGCAGCGGCGGCAAAGATCGGCAAGGCAGGGACATACTGCCCGAACAACGAGGCATCGTATTCGCTCATATTCGATCTCATGAGCGAGATCATCGACGCAACGAAATGTGATGCTATGCATATCGGACATGATGAAATAAGCGGAATGGTCGCCTGTCCCGTCTGCAAGGCAATGGCACCCGCCGATCTCTTCGCGAACGATGTGAACAAGATACACGGATTTCTCGCGGGAAAGAACGTGGAGGCGATGATATGGGGCGATTTCATCCTTGAAACAGCGCGATGGAAAGGATTCACCGCGAACAGCGGTCATTCCTCATACGGGAATTTTATCGTTCACCCTGCGGCTGATACGATACACAAGGATGTCATTATCTGCGATTGGCAGTACAGTGCATCGACGAATTTTCCGACCCTCGCCCATTTCGCGGAAAAAGGTTTCCGCGTCATCGGCTGCTCCTGGTATAACGACCAAAACAACTACTCATTGACGAAAGCGGTCCGCGAGATCGGCCAGGCGGGGATACTTGTCACCGACTGGGGCTTCCTTGCGGTGCGTTCACCATCGGCGAACGCCCTGCTCGGTGCCGTATATTCCTGGAACAGCGCGACGCCCGAACCATCGGCACTCCCCTACGATCCGCAGGCGGTTTTCGCGGCGTCAGTGCTTAACCGCGACCGTTCGTCACAGAAGTTCGGCGCATCGTTCACCCCGGTGAACCTGGGATCTGCCGCCAACCGAATGCTTATCGGCGATTCGAACGCATGGATAGGGCTGAGCGTACGCTCGGACCTCACGTATCTGCCGAAAGGCGATATCCGTCTCCTCGGCATACCCTACCGCATCGGCGATAAAGGTGTTGTCGTTGCAGCGGCGAACACGAAACGCGGGGATGCAGTGAGCGGAAAGATAGGAGTGAACGCAAAGTCAAAAGGTCTTGTGTTCCTGCACGGGGTATCGGTGGAGAACCCGACAGTGTTCAAACAGATATTCGGCGGCTATCGTGTAACATATTCGGATGGAACGTCCGTCACTGTGCCGATAACAACGGAAAACGCCGTCCACTGGACAAGCACTACCCCCCGCGTCAATCCCTGGGGATCATGGAAATATCAATTCGCATGGAACTCAACATGTGCTTGGGAAGGCATTACCCGCAGGGGAGAGGCTGTGAATTTGCAGGCGTATGAGTGGATAAATCCGCGGCCGAATGATACCATCATTTCTGTCGAGGCGCAGGCGAAAGATCTTCCGGGGCTTATGATAGGCCTTGTCGCACTCACGGCGGTGCAATGAAAACAACTGTTCGCTTTCTCATTATACTCGCGGCAGCCGCATTGCCGATCTTCACCGCAACAATGACCTACGGCACCGCAAAAGCAGTAGTCGACGGCACCGGCGGCACATTCGACAGGAACGGGGAACGCATTCTGGAGAAAATGGAGATATATCTCTCCGACAAGGGATGGAACAAGCTCTTTCCGATCGGCCGTGAAGACTGGACGGTACACACCAACGGCGGCGTACTCCATATGACGACGAGCTCGCCGTATGCCGTTTCCGTCTCCTACACACCGCTCTCAAACGGCATTCGCGCGGATATACGCTTCGATATCCCTCCCGGCACCGATATCCATTACGCGGTCATCGATGTATTCCTCGCGAAGAAGATATTCCTCGGCTGTCAGGCGAATATCGACGGGACTTCGATGCTGCTCGATCCTGCAAATACAACGCTCAAGCTTACGGCAGAGACAATATCGTTCGCGGCAAGGCAACCGTGGCGTCTTACACTGCGTTCAGCCCGCACCGGCGCGTGGGCGCTTCGCTCGTCGACCGGTGCAAAATGGAGGCCCGAGGAATTGCGCACATTCGATGCGCTTTACAGCATCGAGAACATCACCACGAACGGCCTTACCGACGCATGTTCATTCGAGATGACCGCCGATGCCGCCGCAGATGACATCAGTGCACTTATCATCAGCGGCCTCCCGCCGGATCTTTCAACACTTGCAATGGCGAATGTCGACCGATTCTTTCCATCCGAACGCTCCGTACCGCCGTTCAGCGACGGCGATGTCGTCTGCTTCATCGGCGACAGCATCACGCATCGCGGCACATACATCAAGTACATCGCCGACTTCTACGCGACACGTTTTCCCGACCGCCGCGTCCGCTTCATCAACCGCGGCATCGGCGGCGACAGCGCTCGCAATGTGCTTAAGCGCTTCGACTGGGATATCGCAACGGCGTCCCCGGCGCCCACCGCCTCTGTCGTCATGCTCGGCATGAATGACAGCGGTTACGACGCCGTCTATTCGCCCGCATCGAAACCGGATGCGCTCAATGCCTATCGCGAAAAAATGCTCGCGACCTATGCCGTCGATATGACGAACGTGTTCGACCGCCTTGCGGCCATGACCGGCAAGCGCATCATCGCCTTCACGCCCACGCCGTATGAAGAAACGGCGACACATATTACATCGAAAGTGCTCACCGGGAAGGACGGCACGCTTGAGATCTTCGCGAATTTCGTATCAGGTCTCGCCATTTCGCGCGGGGCATCGATCATCGATATGCACGGGGCGATAGCCCATATCAATGCAACAGCGCAGAAAAGCGTCGGCGGTGCTTTCACTGCCATCGGGAACGACCGCGTTCACCCCGATGAGGTCGGCAATCTCGTCATGGCATACTGTTTTCTCAAGGCGCAACGCGTGCCCTCCACCGTGTCCGCCGTCACTATCGATGCAAAAAGCAAAAAGCTTACATCATTCGACCGCTGTGCTGTCTCCGACCTGTCGTTCACCGGCAAAGGAGTATCGTTCTCAATGTTCGCCGGTGCGCTTCCCTTCCCCGTCGAAACCATGGCACGGACGGCGCTTCGCATCGTACCTTTTACCGACGACTGCAACCGCGAAATACTCTGCATCAAGGGCCTTCCGTCGGGATCGTATGCCCTTTCGATCGACACCCTGCCTGTCGGTGCATTCACAGCAGCGGAACTGGATCGCGGAATAAATCTCGCCCTCTTCGAAACACCGCAGATGCTGCAGGCTCGCGATGTCGCACGAGTGAACGCCAAGCGTCATGCGCTCGAAACGGATATGCGCTGGGCAGCGTACATCGAGGCCATACTCCGTCAGAACGGCGTCGACACCACGGACGCCGAATCGGTGAAAAAGTACGTCGAATCCCCTGCGGGCAAGTCTCGCGTTACAGCCTATATCGCGAAATACAATGCGGTGAGGCCGAAGGCCGCTGCATATGAGTCGGACATCGCGGCTCTCTTCGATGAGGTCTATACCGTGAACAAGCCGAAAAAGCGGCAGTATGTGATCGAATCTCAGTAGGATATATAAAAACCAGCAAACAGACGGGAAAAGACAGCAAAGTTCATCCATCTAATTTACATTATACTGTTATGGCATAGAATATCCGAGGGAGCTGCCGATGAACTTTCGCCGAACATTCATCCTTCTCATGCTGTGCCTGCCCTGCGCGGTCAACGGACTTGTCGTCGGACAGGCGGCGCTCGATCTAACGCCGCTGAGCGCGACAGTCAGTTTCGGCATGGAACAGGCCATGCTTTTCGACGTCTTCAGCATAGCCGATAAAAGCTGGAAAAAGATATATCCGCAGCCGACGGACAGCTATCAGGGAAAGGCCGAAGGCGTGAAATCAGTATTCCGTTCTCCGAAGAACGCGCCTGTATCCGCGGTCATCACGTACACACTGGCAAGCAACGGCATACGAGCCGTACTCGAGGCGGCCGTGCCCCCGAACTCGGGCGCGCATTATGCGGTTTGGGAGTTATTCCTGACGAGGGGATTATTCACCGATGCCGTCGTCAAGCGTCAAGAACAGCCCGATGCAACATTGACCGCCGATGGGTGGAAAACCATCGACGTCGAGAGCTTTACCCTCTCGGCGAAGTCCGGCGAATGGACGTTCACGCTTACCAGTGACGACGGCGTTCCGTGGAAACTGCGCTCGCTCTGCGACCGCACCTGGGGACCGGACGAAAGAAAAACATTCTCGCTTCTCCATCAGATAGAGAACGTCCCCGCAGAAGGGATGAAGTCGCAGTGCACCGTCGATATACGTTTCTCTCCCCGAGCGGACTTTTTCAGCACCGTAGAAGAACGCAGTTCTGCGAAAGCGATCGCGTACATGAGATCGCTCCTTTCGCGATACGACAGCGAGCCCGCACGTGAGTTTTCCACTGCAAGAGAGAACGCCGCATGGCTTTCAAAGCGCCTTGCCGAGGTGAGCGCCGACCGCACTGAGAACAGGATAGACCCGAACGCGGGCACCATCATCCCGGAACCGAAAACATACATCAAGGATAAGGGATTTTTCGCCGTTCCACAGAAAGTCGCGATCGCCTGCGGAATACACGAGGCCGCATTCGAGGTGCTCGCCGAGGATCTCTCCCGTTTCGGCGTATCGATGACGCGCTCAGAGGCGGCGCCCATTACGATGGGCGTGAACGGTGATGCATCGGTGGAGGCTGCAAGCAAGCGGCTTGGTATCGCCGAAAAACGCGAAACAGAAAAAGAGGGATATACGCTCGTCGTCACGCCGAAGGAAATCCTTATCGCCGGGGCCGACGGCGCCGGTGTTCTCTACGGCACTCAGACCTTGCGGCAGCTTATCCGCGCGGGCGCGAACGGCGCCGAAATACCTGCCGTACGGATCAAGGATAGACCCGATCTCCCGTTCCGCGGATTCTATATCGAGGGCGGGGGAAGGAATTCTGGCCCGGAAATGAAACGCCTCATACGGAATGTATATTCATACTTCAAAGCGAACACGATAGTCTATCAGGTCAAATGGGGCGAGCTCGCATGGAAGTCGCATCCCGAAGTGGCGGGAAAAGATGCGCTGCCCGTAAGCAGTCTCGCCGAGATGGCCGCGTATGCGAAAAAATATCATCTCCGTTTCATTCCTGCGGTATTCACCTACGGCAAAGTGATGGACCTCCTCAAGTCGCATCCCGAGATAGCCGAGGACCCCGACTGGCAGAAAAAAGGATGGCCGCACGGGGCGTATTGCCCGAATCGCCCCAAGACATATCCGCTCGTGTTCGATCTTCTGAACGAAGTGATCGATGCGACACAATGCGATGCAATGCATATCGCCCATGATGAGATAGCCGGCATGGTCGTCTGCCCCGTGTGCAAGACAAAGGATCCCGCCGATCTCTTCGCGAACGATGTGAACAAGACGCGTGACTTTCTGGAAAAACGCAATGTGCGGACGATGATATGGGGGGACTTTCTCCTTGAAAAGGATTATTGGGAGAAGCTCGGGGTAGAGAACTGCAACAGCGGCAATCCGCACTACGGCGGTCTTATCGTGCACCCGGCGCTCCAGAAGCTCAACAAAGATATCATCATAACCGATTGGCATTACAATTACCGGCCGAGCATCGATACCACCTATCTCTCATTCAACTATTTTTCGACGAACGGTTTCCAAGTCATCGGCTGTCCATGGCTCAAGAATGAGAACAACTACTTTATACCGCAGGTGATAAAGTCAATCGGCCAGCAAGGCGTGCTTGTGACCGACTGGGGGTTCCTCGCAACACGCTCACCCGCGGCGAACTCCATGCTCGGTGTCATGTATGCGTGGAACACATCGATGCCGGAGCCGAAAGCATTATCATGGTCACCGCAGGCTGTACTTGCCGGAGCTATCATCGACAAGGACAAGCCTTCGCGCATGCACGGGGCGCGGTTCACGCCGATAAATCTTGCCGCATCGGCGAACAGAACGCTTACCGGCGGCAATGCCTGGTTCGGCGGGGGATCGCACATGGACCTCTCGCTTCTGCCGATGGGATCACAGCGTATGATCGGTGTCGACTATGCAATCACGAACGCATGCGTCGTGTCCGGAAATACCGAGCTTGACGTACCCGCAACAGGCAAGCGTATCTCTATCAACAGAAAAGCAAGGAGCATTGTCCTCCTTCATGGGCTTACGCTCTTGGTGCCGTCGGTAACACCTATGACATACGGCTCGTATCGCGTAACGTATGCGAACGGGAGTAGTACAGAAATACCCATCAACAGCAGAAATGCTGTCCATTGGCTGAGCGGAGCACCGCGGAAGAACAGCTGGCAGCATTGGGCGTATCAATACACTTGGGATGCATCGCTCGCGTGGGAATGTGCAACAAGGTCCAGCGATGCGATCAACCTTCAGTCGTACGAATGGGTGAACCAGAACCCGGACGACGCTATCGATTCCATAGAGCTAATTGCGAAGCAGAATATTCCCGGGCTCATGATAGGTCTCGTGGCGGTCACGGCAGTGCAATAATATTCGGATCTTCCAAGGAGCAAATCATGAGCATTCAACATGCGCTCATCGCCATCGGTTTGAGCCTCGCCGCATCCGTTTTTGCACAATCGAAAGCATCACCCATTGCCGGGGATGTGTCCGACGAGGCACGTTCACTCATCGAAAAACCGCTGACGAAAAGTACGGCGGAGAAACACTGGCCGAAGAGCGGCATGCGGGGCATATACACATTCTCTATTGCACCGATCGGAGCCAACACCCAGGACCCCGGCGGATTTCTCAAAGAGGCGCAGTTCCGGAAATTCAAAGAGTGGGGCGTAAATCTTATCACCGTATCGCTTTCAGTCGATGCGGGGTCGGCATGGGATGTGAAACGCGGAACGGATGCGCCCCCCGTGCCTGCGGATGATGCACTTCTGCCGTATCGGCAGAATTTGAACGGGTTGAAAATAGCCCTGCATCTTGGCGAAAAATACGATATCAAAATAATCGCTGCCGCATCGGGAAAGATCATCGGCCGTTCTGTGAACTGGAAACTTGAACCGGGGCAGAGCGCCGGTTATCGTTTTGAGGACGAGACCATGAAAATCGCGTCGTATATCGCATACGAATTCGGGGATCATCCGATGCTTCTCGGGATCAATCTGATGGACGAGCCCAATACAAAGGAAGAAGTGGAACGCTGGCAGTCGAACACGATTCCGCTCGTCACGAGCGCGATACGCCGGCATGACACCAACACCTATATACTCATCATGCCCGCACCGTGGGGACTGCCGGGAGGGTTCTCATCGTTCACGCCGGTCAAAGACCCGAAAATCGTGTATGTGTTCCATGGCTATTATCCGCACAGTTATGTCCATCAGGGCATCGGCGGATATGTCGGGGATGATTATACGAACAAAAGCTATCCGGGGGGTCTTCGTAACTTCAAAGGCAACCCCGCAGTACACATCGGACGTGAAGAGCTTGAGGCGAACATCGCCGAGGCTGTCGCATTCAAGAAAAAGAACGACTGTATCATGCTGTGCGGGGCGTTCAGCGTGGTCCGATGGGCCCCCGGCGGAGCGGCGTGGGTGAAAGACTGTATCGATATATTTGAAAAGCACGGCATCAGCTGGTCCTATTTCGCATATCGCGGATGGAACGGATGGAACCCCACGTTCGGTGCAGGATCAAAAGGCAGCAATAATTCTGACGGCGGTGAAATGACCGAACGCTTGAAAGTGCTCATTGAAGCATGGAAGAAGAACACACGATAGTCGCTCGTAAGCGGACCGATGATCGAAGGTGACGTATGAAGACAGGAACATTCACAGAATTCAGGAACAACGGCATGATGCCGCTCATGATCACAAGTTCCCTCCCGACAGAAGAACACCGCCGCGTATGGACGCGCGGTGAGATACGTTCGATCTGGCGCGAGCTCTTGACAAAACCGGCTGCGAAAGCGAAAGCGCATGCAGAGCCAGACACCGTCATCTCCGGGCGACGCTCGTCCGTAACGATAACCATTACCGCAGAACATGATATCTCCATCGGAGGTCATATCATTCTTTTCCTTCCGGAATTCTGGGGCGGAATTGCGCAGGAACGCGACGCAACGACATTCTTTCTCTGGCGCTCGCCGAACACCTATCCCGGTTATGTTTCAAGTCATATCAGCGCACACAGCGAGGGAGACTCAGTTATCGAAGGGACTATCACCTCCGCCGGTTCGGTTCACGTTGTCGCCGATATCGCCATACTCGATAAACCTCTCCGTGCGGGAACGCCGCTTCATTTCGTCATCGGCGACACCTGCGGGCAGGGCGTACTGCCGATAGACTTTGACGGCACGTATCACTTCAATGTCGCTGTCGACGCTGCCGGAGACGGACAATACGCCGCGATCCTTCCCCACCCGACCGTTCGTGTCGTCGGCGGAACGCCGGAGCGATACCGAGTGACCGTACCGGCATGCAGCACAGAAAAAACGCTCCCCCTTCGCGCAACTGCTGTCGATGCATCGCTCAATCACACGGACGTTGACGGCACCACAAAGATCATTGCACATGAACAGAACACGCATCGATGTGTGACTGTCATCAATGAGACGTCCGGCATTGCCGGCAAAAGCAATCCGTCTGTACGCGGCGTCTGGGCAGACGGGAACAATGTATATTTCGGTGAGATACATACGCACACCGAATTATCCGATGCGATACGGAGCACCGACGATGCCTACCGCTTCGCACGCGACACGCTCGGTCTCGATTTTGCAGCGCTCTCCGACCATTTTGAGAAGCATCAGCCGAGCATGGTATATCCCGCCGACAGAAAATGGGATATGACAAGGGATGCGGCATCCCGCTTCAACGAGCCGGGAAGATTCGTCACACTCCTCGGCTATGAATGGGGCGGCGTACCGCATATCAATATTTACTATCGCGGCGCCGATGGAAAGTGTTTCCCCGCCGACGGAGAGACGAGCAAATCCCCGCCGGGACTCTATCGAATGCTCAATGACGAACACACGCCGTACATCGCCATACCGCATCATCCGAAATATCTCGCCGCTGCGGACTGGAATATCGCGAACGGCGAGCATCAGCGTCTGGTGGAAATATACAGCGGCTGGGGATCTTCGGAAGAAGGGAATGACAGCGCCTATCGATCCTCGCTTGCGCACGGTGTACGCATGGGCATCATCGCCGGCACCGACTGTCACATCGGACGGCCCGGTCAGGGCAATCGTACGTTCGAAGGCGGCGGGCTTGCCTGCGTTCTCGCGCCGTCGCTCACGAGGGAAAATATATTCGACGCGCTTTTCGCACGACGATGTTACGGCACAACGGGGACGCGCATGCTCATCGACTTCCGCGTGAACGGTGCGATCATGGGAAGCGAGACTCCGTTTGCAAAGGAAAATATCGTAAGCGTCCGGGCGATCGGCGAAGACATGATAGAACGAGTCGATATTGTAAAGAACGGAACGGTTGTGTATAGCGCATCACCGAACCGCGATGAAGTATCGATGGAATGGAAAGACATCGGCGGAAAAGCCTCATATTACGTGCGGATCACTCAGCGCGACGGCCATGTCGGATGGTCAAGCCCGGTGTGGACCTGCGACTAATTTTCCTCATAATAATATGAGTGATCGATTCCTTTCATAAACATCTCACGGCTGTTGATTTGGCCGGTAAGTGCATTCTTCAGCAACTTTTTCAGCGTGTTACTGTTTTCAGCGCTCTTTACCATTGCGTCCATATAATCCGTTTTGGCTATTTTGCTCCAGTCGACACATTTCCTCAGGCGTTTTTTCAATATCAGATCCAACCATATTCGGGCGCTTCTGCCATTGCCTTCCATAAATGGGTGCGCAATGTTCATTTCTATATATTTTTCGACGATTTCATCGAATGAATTTTCCGGCATAGCTTCTATTTGTTTTAATGTGGTCCCAAGAAATTGTGATGAGGCAAATCGAAAACCGCCCTTCGAAATGTTTTTTTGCCTGATCTGCCCGGCAAAATCATACAAGCCGCCAAGCAGATACGCGTGGATCTGTTGTAAACCTTTGATCGTACCGATCTCTATGCTGCCGATCAATGAACTTTCAAACAGCGCATAGGCCTTTATTTTGCTTTTTCCGTCTATGCTTTCATCACTATAGGTAAACCATTCGATAAATCGGTTTGCCTTTTTTCCAGGAAACTGTTTACCTAATGCGATAATTCCATTATAATCGAGCATATCAGATAAACGCTTTTTGCCGTCTGGTGCGTGAAGTTTCAACTGGGTAGTGGCACTAACCACTTCACTATTTTCCTTCTTCAGTCTGGCTTTAAGGTATTTCCAATAGTTTCGAGTTTTGGTATAGTCGCTTTGGTTGGTAAGAACGGCTACAATATCCAGCACTGAAAACCACCACTTGGCATTTTTCTCGTCCCATAAAGCTCGTACTTCACGGTCGTCAAAAAAACGTATGGATATTTTTTGCTGCCTGTTCATTTTATTAAGAGAAGAAGGAGTTTTCATTCGTCACCATCGCCGCCTCCGTAGCGGCTACGCCGCCAGGCAGCGCCTTACAGGCGCACGCGTGCGCCAAGGATGGCCTAGGCGCTACGGATAGCCATAGCCGCCACGCTTACACGGCCCAGTATACCACCCGCCGAATTCCTGTCAAATCCAACCCCGGCTCAGCTCCGTTCCATCGTCCACCCGCGTCTATCCGTGATCATACCCCGTCTCACCCCTTCACGCATCGTCATTTCGCCCGAAGTCACCGATATTTTATTTCCCGCACATTTAATTTGAACGAGTACGTTCAAATTAAATGTAATGACAAAGAATGTTGACTTCTTCACAACGCACCCACAGAGAGCCCGCATGATCTCCCCCCTTACATTTATTTGAGCGTTACTGCGCTCAAATAAATGTGCCGTATTGCTCGCCGTAGACGACATTATACTCTTCACGGAACGTGTCGTAATGCGCTTCCATGATCTTATATAGCGCGGATCTCTCCGCGTGCGCCAAGAAGGGCGCAGTTGGTGCCGGCCAGGGAAGGCCTAGGCGCCACGGGTGACGTTGTCGGTATACCCCTTGCTGCACATAATATTAAACACGGAATAAATCAATAATCAGCCTGAAAGTATTTTTGCATACCGACATGTTCTCCCCTCTCTCACTTCCCTGTGAGAGAGGGGAGCGGCAAATACATTTTCTTCTAAACAACGTTTTATTAGCTGAGGGGTGAGTGTTTGTTTTGCGGCGAAAATCAGAATATATGGAAATAAACACGGGGGCTCGCAGAGTCGCTGAGGGCGCAGAGAAGGATGGGTATGAATTTCGTTGCGTCGTTGCGAGATCATTCTTCCCATGCCATACGGAAAAAGAAGGCATCACGCGACGACGCAAAGACGCGACGTAGGAAAAAACGATGAATAGAGACGGCACTCAGCGCGACGGCCATGTCGGATGGTCAAGCCCGGTGTGGGCAGTGTAAACGAGCGTGTGCGCTACGCGCGATATATCGGCGCCAATGCCGCGGCAAGTTTCACGAAACGCTCATAGACCGGCACATACTTCGACGCATCAGCACCCGGCGTGAACGTCTCTCCGCCGTATTTGATGACATCGCGCGCCTCATCGGCATTCTTGAACACACCGGCTCCCGCGAGCGCAAAGAGCGCGGCACCGAGCACCGTCGTTTCCTTCTGCTCGATGAGCTTCACCGGTATGCCGAGAAAATCCGCGCGCATCTGATTCCAGAGCGCATTCTTCGATCCGCCGCCCACACAGATGAGCGATTTCGCCTTGAAATTGCCGGCGGTTTCAAGTATAGCGAGCGCTTCCTTTGTCTGCGCAGCGAGCCCTTCGAGCATGGCGCGATAGATATGACCGCGCGTTGATGTGAGCGTAAGACCTAACATGCTCCCATGCGTATTGTATATCGCCGAGGGGCCTACCTTCGGAACAAAACATGGATGAAGGTGAACGCCGTCGCATCCGACAGGAACGGCTTTCGCTTCGCTTATCATCGTATCGTATATGTTCTTCGAGTCCGCTTCCTTCGCATAGAACATCTTCTTTATCCATTCAAGCGCACCGGACGCTATCCACTGCACGCCCATGTTGTAGAGCCCGGGCATGGTGTCGTATTCGGTGGTAACACCCTTCGCGAGCGTACCGTCGTCCGCCTTGTAGCCGCGCGTGCGGGCCATGAGTATCTCCCATGTACCTGTGCTTAAGACCGGCTCATTCTCTTTCGCGCCGGAACCGAAGATGGCGAATTGCGTGTCATGACCGGCGGCGATGACGGCAACACCCTCGGGTATACCTGTCGCAGCGCTGCCCTCTTTCGTGACCTTGCCGACGACAGTACCCGGTTCCACCATGCGCGGGAACTTCTCTTTCGATACGCCTATGGCGGAAAGGATACGTTCGGAAAAGCCGCGCCCCGTGATATCGGTAAGCATGGATGTACCGGCCATCGATGTATCGGTCACGTATTCGCCGCATAGTTTATGGAGGAATATCGACGGGATAAGAACGTATTTGTCCATTTCGTCGAGCACTTTCGGACGATTCTCCTTGAACCATATGAGCTTATTGATGGTATTGAAATGCATCGGCTGAAGCCCGTTGAGACGATAGAGCTCTGAAAGCGGTATGTATTTACTGATAGCATCCATGACCGGCTGCGTGCGACTGCATGCCCAGGAAATGACCGGGTACACGAAGGAGCCGTCCTTCTTGACCGGTGCGCCGTCAACGCCGAACGTCGTCACGGTTACGCCGACAATGGACTTCTTGTCTATCTTTTTCAGCACTTCATGTGTCGAACGCAGAAGCTTGTCCCATATCTCGTTCACGTCCCAGATGAGGCAGCCCTTCGTCTCCGGGTCCGGCTGCGTATTGTTCGGGAATGAATGCATGGCGAGAAGTTCGCCGCTTTCGCTCACGGCGATGGCGCGCACATTGGTGGCACCGCAGTCCATAACGATGACGGTCTTTTTCATGGAAGGCTCCTTGTTCCGGATAGTACCGCGCTTGTCCGATTTGTCAAGGTTTCAAGCAGAACATTGACAATATATTCTCCCGGCGATACAATCAAGCATCAATTTTTCGGAGGTTCGCTATGAAGAAATTCTTTATTCTCTCCCTTGCGGCCGCAGGCATGCTCGCCGCACAGATCACGGGAAGCTTCAATTTCAACACGGGCGACGCATCGCTCGATCTCTCGCTTAACAATCTCAATGTAACCGCGAAGGCCGATGTGAAGATCTTCACCGCCGATCTTTCAGCTGCCTATGCGATCCCTGTCGTCAAGCTCGATTCGCTCATCACCGTGCAGAAAATGGAGCCGGCGGAAGTGTTCATGATCGCCGAACTCGCAACAGCCGCGAAAAAGCCCATCGATGAGGCCGTGAAAGTATATACGGCGAACAAGACAAAAGGCTGGGGCGCGATAGCGAAGGAACTCGGTGTAAAGCCGGGCTCCCCCGAGTTCAAGGCGCTCAAAACGAAAGCCGACTCGAAGAACGAGAAGGCGAAAGGCAAGGGAAAAGGCGCAGGCAAAAAGAAATAACAATGCAGCATTGAGAACGGGGCTCACGGTCACCGCGCGAAGTCGAGGGGCCATGGGTCCCGTTTTTTATTCACAACCGCAGCGCATGTTATCCACGGAGCATGGAATGAATCTGCATCTTTTTCTCATCACCGCCATTGCCTGCGTAACGCTCGCTCCGGCCGACGACAGCGTTCTCTCATTGCGATTCGATGAAGGGAGCGGCACCATCATCGCCGACACGAGCGGGAACGGTTTGAACGGTAAAGCCTCCGGCGCATCATGGACACGCGGGATATCCGGCACCGCGCTTCAGTGCAATGGGAAATCCGTCGTCACGATACCGAACGCCCAAGCGCTCAGCACACCGCATATCACCGTCATGTTCTGGATACGGATAGCGAGATCGGAGAGCGATAAACAGATCTTTGCAAAAAAATCGTCCGGGAAGGAAGGGTATCGCATCACCTGCACAGCGAACACGCTGACGTGGCAGATACCCTCGGCGGAAAAGCCGTGGGGATATGCGCTCAAAAGCAGCGCTCTGTCGATGAACGAGTGGCATCACGCCGCCTGTACGTATGACGGCGCATCGATGAACATCTACATCGACGGCGCGCCCGCCGGCACACTTCCGCGTACGGGCGATATACTCCCGTCAAGGGCGGATCTTTCCATCGGGGCGTTCGACGCGTCCGGCACCAGCGGCTTCAGCGGGACCATCGATGAGGTCGGGATATACGCACGCGCGCTCAGCGCCGACGAAGTGCGGGATGATCTTTCCGCAGGGAAGTCACTTCTCGACGCATCATCCGCTGCGGCAAGGGAACACATACCGCACGTAACGCCGAACGCGGTCATCACCGTACGTACGAGATCCGGGGATGAGCGGATAAGCCCCTTCCTTACGGGAAGCCAATTCGATTTCTTCGCAACGCCTGTCCGCGCGCGCATGAAAAGCGCATCGCTCCTTGATACCTGGAAAAGCGTCCCGATACGCATGCTCCGCTACCCCGGCGGCACGTGGGCCGATCACTACATATGGGACAACCCCGCGAAGAGCTATTTCGCCACCGGCGAAACGAATGTGATAACACCGGAACAGTTCATCGCGATATGCCGCGCGGTGAACGCCGAACCGATATTCCAGGTGAACACCGGGAGCAAAGGCGGCTCCATCGACAACCGCGTGAACCCGACGAAACGTTCCGACATACACGCCGCCGCCGCATGGGCCGCCGCGTGGGTGCGCGTTGCGAACATCGAGAAGAAATGGAACGTCAAATACTGGGAGATAGGCAACGAGGTCTGGATATGGCTCAAGCCCGAGGAATACGCCGTAACGGTCGCTGAATATTCAAAAGCGATGAAAGCCGTCGATCCATCGATCGAGATCATCGCCTGCGGCTGCAACAGCACGGTGGGTCCGTTCAATGCGACCTGGCTCAACTTCAAGGACGACCCGAACTGGACGCCGCGCACGAACGTGGTGAACGAGCCCGTATCATGGAACAAGGCGCTTTTCACCATCGCCAAAGGGAGCTTCGATCTCCTTGCGCCGCATCCGTATATCTCCGCCCCGTCGAACACCGATGCCGCCTCGATGTATCGTGCAACGCTCGCCAAGATCGCCCGCCAGGAGGGCATGCAGAGCCAGTACGATGCTGTTAACACCTATGACCGTTCGGTGCGCATCGCGGTGACCGAATGGGGATGCAATTTCGGGTACTCGGTGCCGGGTTCAAGCGGGAAGATACGCCCCGAACAGGGATTCTTCTATTCGCTCGGCAACGGCATCACTATGGCATACTATCTCGGGAAGATCATCGAGAATACCATGAATGAGATAGCGATCGTCCATTCCCTCGGTGACATACAGACGCTCTGGTACTGGACGAAGAAAGAGCTCGCAAAGGACGCACCGCTCGAGCACCCTGCCATGCTCGCCCTTCGTCTGTGGGGGAATCACCTGGGCACGAAGCGCTCATTGCACAGGACCGATATCATGCCGGCATTGAACATCGACGGAGAACCTATCCCGGCGATATACCTTTTCGCGTCAGAGGATGAGACGAACCGCTACTGCATCGCCATCAATCTCGATCCGGAGAACGCCAATCGGGTGCGCTTTCGGTCGGATGGTGCGAACGCCGCCGTTTCGCTTCTCATCGGGGCGTCGCTTGCCGCTCAGAATTTCGACGGCTGGGGCGCCGAAGAGAAACCGGTGCGCATCGTAGCGTATACGCTGCCGTCCTCCGACGGCATGTTCAGCGTCGATATGCCGAAACACAGCATGGCAGGCATTACCGTACGGAAATAGCGAGGATCATGATTGACACGCCGTATCGATAGACATATAGTATGAAGCATGCCGATGGATAGGGACGATACACCGAAAACCGCATCGCCGAGCCGGTCGTTCATCAACCATCTTCTTTCCGAGCTGCCTGTCCTCATCTCATCCAATGTCATATCCGCAAAAACCGCCGACGATATACGCCGCTACTACGACTCGCGCGCAGCGGGCGACCGCCGGAACACGGCGTTCATCGTGTTCGGTATCGCCGGGTCCGTGCTGGTGGGGCTCGGCATCATGCTGCTCATCGCGTACAACTGGGGGGCGATGACGAGATCGATAAAGACCGTCCTCACGTTCGCCCTCCTTGCCGCAGGCATTGCCGCGAGCGCGTACGCCTATTTCGTGAAGCGAAGCTCCCGGGCGTGGGGTGAAAGCGCGGGGACGGTGCATTTCCTCTTCATCGGTGCCGTCATCGCTGTCATCGGTCAGATATACCATATCCCGGCGGATACCGGTGCGTTCATGCTCACCTGGATGCTCCTTGCCGTACCGCTCGTGTATCTCCTCAATGCAAGCGCACCGGCGCTGCTTTATATCGTTGGAATAACGGCCTGGGCGGGGTATGCGCAGAGCGAGGGCGGCCATGCGCTCATTTTCTGGCCGCTTGCCGCCGTCATTGCATGGCATTTCATACGCCACTTCCGCGAGAACCCCTACAGCGTCCGCTCATCGTTCATCGCGTGGGGATATTCGCTCGCCGCGTGCGTATCGATCGGCATTTCGCTCGAGAAGGTCGTGCCGGGGCTGTGGGTCATCATCTACAGCTCATATCTCGCCATACTCTTTCTCATCGGCGGCATGTGGTTCGAAGAAGCCCCCACGATATGGCAGCGTCCGTTCTATATCATCGGGGCGATCGGCACTGCCGTCATATCGCTCATCTTCACGTTCGGTGACTGCTGGTACAATGTCGGCATTCACCATTACCGCGCCGGCGGCCGCTTCCACTCGTTCGCCGCTATACCGGACTATATCCTTCTCATCGGCCTCTTCTCCCTCGCTGTGCATCTCTTCATTGTCGCCCTTCGGAAGCACCGGCGCGTCATCGTACTCGTCTTCGGCGCGCTCCCGTTCGTCACGCTTGGCTGCTATCTCCTCGCCATGTTCAAGGCGCCCGTCCACCCGATATCCATCTTCAACCTCTATTCATTCGTGCTCGGCGTCGCCGCGATAGTGCACGGGATACGGTATACGCGGCAGGGCATCGTCAACGGCGGCATGCTCATTCTCGCCGTGCTTATCGGCGCACGATTCGTGGACATGCATATGTCGCTCCTTATCCGCGCGGTGATATTCCTCATCATCGGAGCGTCCTTTCTCGTGACCAACGCGGTGCTTGCGCGCATGTTCAAGCGGGGCCGTGCATGAAACGTACGGCGCTCTTCATCGCGGTCGCTCTCGCGCAGATAGCCGTCATCGCCGGCATTCTGATCTCGCATGAAATGACCGTCGTCACCGGCACGGCCTATCGATTCCCCGTCGCACCGATCGATCCCGTCGATATCTTCCAGGGGCGCTATCTCGCGCTTTCGTTCCGCGGCATGCGCATCGATGTCGGGCATAGTAATTTCGCACGTCATCAGTCCGTCCATGCCATGCTCGCTGTCGATACGAACGGCTATGCCGTCATCACGAACATCTCGGCATCCGTACCGTCGGTTCCGTACATGACCATGAAGATCAGTTCGGCGTACAACGGCCATGTGTGGGTAGTACCCCCGTTCTCCCGGTATTATCTCCCGGAGGATGCGGCGCTTCCCGCAGAACGGGCATATTGGAACGCGGCGCGCAGACGGAATATTGAAGCCCATGCGCTCGTTGTCGTCGGCAGGAACGGGACGACCGTGCTCAGGGATGTCATCGTGGAAGGCATGCCGATACTTGCATACGTCAGGAAACACGGCAGCAACTGACGCGGGACCTTTCGTGCGCTACTTCACCATGCTCATGAGCGAACTCAATACCGCAAGGTCCATCCCCGATATCGTTACGAATTCGGCCCCGACGGTATGCGTACCCTCGGATGCCGTGCCGTGCCGCACATCGGCGATGAAACGTATCGAATGCTTCGGGAGCGCTATGGTCATCTCTATGCACTCATTCTCCGAAAGCGGCTCGCTCGTGACGAATTTCATGCCGCCGAAACTGACGTCCTCAATGTGCGAAATGGGGATACGGTTCGCATCGTTCACGCGCCGCCACTCCGCCTTAAGGTCGACGTTCACATTGACGCGCTCATGGCCGCGCCGCGGGTCGTTGGGCTCGGGGGGCTTGTTCTCGAGCGTCTCAAGTTTCAGCCTGTTCGCTTTTTTCCTTTCGAGCACGCCGATGAGCTCATAGATGGGAACGGGGTGGTCCTTGCCCTTGACCGCAATGAGCGCCCCGGAGCGCACCATGATATAATCCTTCACCCGCTGATAGGTCTCATCGCTTATCACGATGGGTCCGAGCCCGTGATTGCTCGCCGCATCGCACAGGCGTGAGGCCATGTTCACCGTATCGCCGATGACCGTATAGTTCATGCGATTACGGCTGCCGATCATGCCCGCCGTTATGGTCCCGCTGTTGATGCCGATGCCGATGCGCAGCGGAAGTTTCCCCGCCTGTTCGCGCGCTTTGTTGTGTTCCTCAAGGGCGACCATCATCTCGATGGCACAGCGGCACGCGCACTCCTCGATATCCTGATGCTCGATGACGGCCCCGAAGATGGCCATGATCTCATCGCCGACATATTTATCGATGACGCCCATATTGCGCTTGACCACACCCTCCATGATGGTGAAATACTCGTTCAACATCTCAAGCACCTGCTCCGGCGTAAGGTCGCCGGAGAGACGGGTGAAGCCGCGTATATCGGAAAAGAGCATCGCAACGCTCTTGTTCTCGCCGCCGAGATTGAGCTCGCCCTTCATCATGACCTCGACGATCTCCTCGCTCACCGCCTTGCCGAACCTGTCGCGCATTTTCTCCTTCTCGCGCAGCCCCTCGGTCATACGGTTGAAATTCCAGGTGAGAATCCCTATCTCGTCGTTCGATCGCGAGCGGATATGCTGCTCGAGATCGCCCTGCGATACCGCGACGAGCGCGTCCTTTACCCGCCGTATGGGGTTCGTGAAGAACGTGGCGAAGATGAGCGAAAGGAGGAGCCCGCCGACGAGCACGAAGAGCGATATGACGAGCGCGTTCTGTACCGCAAGGATGATGCGCCTGTTGTTCTCTTCCTGACTCACGCCCACATGCACCATGCCGATATGCCGCTTCCCGCCGAGCGGCATGACCGGGTACGCGATATCGAAAAGATTGTTCTCGAGGGCGAGCATGTTCCCGATGAGCATGCGGACACCGGAGGGCTCCGATGCCTTCCCGGTGCCGATCATCTTGAACTGATGGTCTATCTTCCCGTCCTCGCGCAGCGGCACGGCATATTTCGGCAGGGGCAGCGCATTCGCATTGTGCGTACCCGCGCCATAGAGGAGCTCGTCGTTCTTGTCAAAAAGCTTCACATAGATTATCTCTTTTTCCCGCGCGCTCTCATCGAGGGTCTGCTTTATGTTCATGACCACGACCTCTTCGCGCGCCTTCGGGTCGTATATCTCCGGCTGTATCATTATCTCAAGGACGCCCTTGGCTATCTGCGATGCCATGACGCGCCCCTTGCTCTCCATCGCCTCAAGCATGACGGCCTTCTGGTTATTGATGAACGTCGCGGAAAGCGAAACGATGACGGCGATGATGATGAAAACGATCATGAGCGAAAGCTTCAATCGAATGGAGAATGCCACCGAGGGCGGTTTCTCGTCCCTCACCACCGGTGCGGCGGCGGCGGGCGATACCGGCGGTGTCCCCTCGCCGGCAACTTCCTTCTCAATGGTGGAGACTATCGATGTAAGTGCATTGGTGTATTCGCTCATGCCCCCTCCCTCGGGGATGTCCTGCCGAGAATGCCGGTCACCGCGCTCAGTATCGTATCATATCGCGCGAAATTTTCCACCGCGGCCGTTTTCCCGAGCGCAATGCTCTGGGAAAAGACCTCATCGTAGGATATGACCGTCTTTAAGAGCGAACCGCGGAGCTTCTGCGTGAGCATGCCGAGCACTTCCCTGGATTCGGACGTTTCCATGTAGCGTGTGACGAAGAAGAAATACGCTATCGTCCGCCCGAGCTCGCGTTCAGCCGCGCGTATGGTATTCACTATCTTCGTGACGCCCTGCAGCGAGAGGTAATCGATGCAGACGGGTATCAGGACTATCGTCGCGGCGATAAGCGCGTTCATGAGCGAGCGCCCCACCGTCGACGGCGTATCGATGAAGATATAGTCGTACTCGGAGCGCACCCCCGAGCGTGTAATGACGGAATCGAGCGCACGGTTGAGCTTACCCGCGTTCCCGCGTTCCGTATCGAAGGCGGTGAGCGCATTGTGCGACGGCACGAAATCGATGCCGAGCGCTTCCGCGCGCACGATGTTCTTCTTCCCGCCGCCCTTGAGGAAATGAAGCGTGTTCCCGTCGGGAAAATCGCGTCCGCCGGACATTATCGCGGTCGCAAGCGCGTTCGCATCCATATCGATGACGAGCACGCGAGCGCCCTTCTGTACCGCGGCACGCGCGCAGGCGATGATGGATGTCGTCTTCCCCACCCCTCCCTTCTGATTGCCGACACTGATGACGATAGCGTTCTTGTCCATGACCCGCCCTTGTTATGATGGTATCGTAATGGATGCGTAATCCGCGGCATCATGCGAATGTATGATCTCCCGCGGTCCGCCTTCCGTCGAAAGCCCGGTCTTCCCTTCCTGATCGCCGGTCCTCTCTTTCACGACCATACGGGACGCCGCATCATAGCGCTCGATATCGAGCACTTCATATTCGCTCTCATCATAGGCATCGTTCTGCTCCATCTCGCGCTCATCCTCCGCGGAATCGATGATGGCCGTCTTCCCGCCGGTCAGGTACGTATTCGCATCGATGGTCATTGCCTTTTCCAGCACCGATCGTTTTCCGCCGTGTACGGAATGCTTCATATCGCTCAGGCGCTTCCTCACCGAGAGCATCGTCGATTTTATATCGATGAGATTGTTGATGAACTCTTCCTTCTCTTTCTCTTCCCACGCCGCACGGTGATGCCGATGATGCTCATGCTGGACCGGCGGGCGGTAGAGCGCCATGCGCAGCCCCTCGAGGATGCCCCCGAACGCGAACGCGATAAGAAGCACAACGGCGAGTGCTGCGGCAAGATGCAGATAGCGGAGAACGACAAGGAGCGAGAATGCACGTCCGGGCGATGCATCGATGCGCTGTTTCGCGAGGAGCCCGAGCGGGTGCGTACGCATCGAAAGGGTTGTTACATAGGGGTCGCTCTCATTGTTCGCCGCGAACGTATATCGGCAGAGCCGCCCGAGCACGGCGGTCTCCTGGCGGCAGAACGTGACCATGTCCACGCTCAGAATGACACGCCCCACCTGTTCGCCGAACACATTGCTGATCGGCTTGAACAGCGTAATGACCGGACGTCCGGCATCGATCGATATCGTCGGCATCTCGGCAAGCGGTACGCCGGTGCGCACCGCTTTTCCGTCGAAGGAAACGGCAGCAACGACGGCACCGCGATGGTTCTCTATCGCCGCATAGGTCGCCGCATCGCACGATGTCTTCAACTCGCGCAGTTTCTCCTCGACCATGTTCATCGATGGATTGAACGATGCGATGAAGCTGAACATCTTTATTTCCGGCGCCTCCGCCATCTGGATCAACGCACGGTTCGCCGTACCAATGCGGTTCTCGATGGCCTTCTTGAGTATCGCGGCCGAAACGATGGCCCCGGCGGAAAGCGCGCACAATGCCCCCGCGAACCCTATCAGGGTGAACACCGCGAAGAACGGCGCGGAGAATCGCTTGTGTTCGGTGACCGGCTCTGTATCCATACCTACCGCTGCGACAGGAGCGATTCAAGCGTATAAAGCCTGTTCGCCCCCCCGCTCGTGAAAAGCGAGTACGCATCGGAGCGTATCCTTCTCAGGAGGGAATCGTTCTTTTTATTGAGGATGAGGAATTCCACCATTTTCTTATTGGGTACGACTATCTTCCCTCGCTGCTTCAACTGTTCGTTGGGTATTGATGCATTGACCGCCAGTACCCATTCCAATATGCCGGGGTTGCCGTAGTACTTGTTCACCATGGCGCTCAATGCGTTCTCATTGGCGAAATTCATCGACACGAGCACGATAGCGGGCGACTGCTCGGGTATCTCGTTCTCGATGGTGCGGTATACCACCTTCTCCTTGGGGGGTGTCGCTGCGGCCTTCGCCTCCGCCTTCGCGAGCTCTTCATTGCGTTTGCGCAGGTCCTCGTTCTCCCGCTTCATGCGCTCGACGAGTTCATTGTCCGCATTGGTCTGCACGGCACGAGGCGTGTCTACCGAAGCGATGAGCGTTCTTGCCTCCGGCGTATGAACTATGGATACCCTTTTTTCCCGCGTGAACCCTGCGGCGTTCGTCGCGAACAACGTTATGATGTTCGTCCCGGGAGCGAGCGCACACTCGAGCGAGAACGTCTTCCCGGAGCGATTGTACGCTATCGGGAGCACGGCATTACCGGCATCACGTGCGGCAACGCTCGCGTCCGACTTGGAGAACAGCTTCCCGCGGAACGTCTCGACGGGTTTCTTCGTGACCGGCTCAACGGGGTCGAGCAGTATATCGACCATCTCCGCGGAGCGGAACAGATTGAACGGATATTCCGTCCGGTGACCGGCGAGGTCGTACACGGTAAGCACATGCTTTCGCGGCATATCGGTCGCGGCAAGCTTCGCGGTTATCGTCGATGCGCCCTTGTTCACATCGCACATGAAGCGCTTGCCTTCCTTGACGATATATACCTGCTTGTCGTCGATATTCTCTTCTTTGTAGGGAATGGTGAGCACATCGTTCTCCCACGGCACGGCGACCTCGCTCGATTCAAGCGCTATGACCGGCGCGAGCGTGTCACGGATTATCTTTATCTCGTATGCGGCGACGTTCCCACAGACGTCCGCTGCCTGCATAGTATACCGGTTCACCCCTTCTTGCAACGGGAGCGACACGGAGAAAGTATTGAGCATTTCCTTGCGTTCGACGACCGCCGCGTTCGATACCACCTCGAGCGATGAGAGCGAAGCGTCGCGGCAGCGCCCTTCGATGAGCGCCGTCTCTGCGTCCGTATATTCCTTGAACGATACATACTTGAACGACGGCGCCTCGCCGTCATAGAGGAATAGCTGCGAAACCTTGTTCTCGTTCCCCGCCTCATCGGTCACGACGACATCGACGATGAGATCCCAGAGCCGTGCTGCGAGCCTGCTCTCGGAAAGGTCGATCGCAGCGATGATGTCATCGCTGAACCCGGCCTTCCCCGTATGCTCGAGGACGCGCGGCCGTTCCACGGTCATCCCGCTCGTGATCTCCCTGCGCGAGAGGGCATCGCGGCAGGCGATCGTCACCTGCTTCACCGGTGACGCTCCGCTCGCGGTGCCGTAGATGAAGAGCACCGCAGGCTTGCCGGCGGCATTCGCGCGCTTGCGGTATGCAAGGTACGGCGAGAGTGTAAGCCCCGGGACGTTCTTTGTCGTCACGGAAAGCCCGAACCCTTCGATACCCGCATATACGTTCTCGCCGTCAGTGAGAAGCACGTTCATCGGCACATCGGATGACCCGGACTTGCCCTTCCTGAGCACATCGGTGCATTGCGCCCAGCTGTCCGCCGTCCGGTCATAGCAGGCGCCGCCGTCGAACGTGGCCACCCAGATATATCTCCCGTCCGCGCAGATGTCGTTCACGAAATTATCGGGTATCTTCCCGGACGATGCATCATACCGTGTGAACGCGAGGGTATCGATATCGATGCGGTATACGCCGTCGCCGTCGGTGGCGGCAAATGCCGTGTTCTCTACGAGCGCCACCGCATTGATGCGTATCTCCTTGATGTTCGATTCCTTCTCCGGCGTCTCGAATGACGCCTCGAATTTCTTCTTCCACGCAAGCCCCTTTTCCGTTCCGACAAGGAGATAGGACGGTGCGGCATGGAGCGCATAGACCTTGTTCGACGGCAGACCGTTTATCACGGTATATTTCCGGGTTGAAAGCTGCTTCGTCCGCCGGTCGTAGCAGTTGATGCCCCATTTCGTACCGATATAGACGAACGATTCATCGTACGCGAGCGCGGTTATTTCCGAGGAGAGGAGCCCTTCTTTTTTCGTCAGGAGAAGCGTCTTCCTGATCGCACCGAGATAGAGATACAGCCCCTCCGGAGAACCGGCCCATATATCATCATCGAGGGCGAGAAGCGCGCTGATGAACGTCTCGGCGATGCGTTTTTCCGGGGCGATATTCGTCCCCGACATGCGGAACACGCCTTTCTGTGTACCGATATAGATGCTGCCGCCCTTCGCTGCGAGGGCGGTGACCGTGCCGATACCATGCTCGGCACCGAAATGTTTCCAGGCAAATGACGAGAGGTCCGCCGCACAAGCGCACACGGAAAGTGCCGCGGAGATGATGATCGATCGCATGATGCACATCTTAATTACCCGATAATTCCAGTTTTGTACGCGCACGCCCGATATAGCTCTTCGCCTTCTCGTTGGAGGGGTCCATCTGGAGCACGCGCTGCCATGCCGCGATCGCCTGGCGGTAATCGCCCGCTTTATAGAACTCGACACCCTCGGCGAATTTCCTGCGCACATCCTCTTCGCTCGCTGCCTTTGCCGCTACCACCGCGGTAGACATCCTCCGCTCCACATCCTCCAGCTCGCGCCGAAGCTGGGTGTTCTGCGGGTCGTTCTCAATGGCTTTCCGGTACGCCGTTATCGCCGCGCTGTAATTGCGCGATGCGCTGTATTTTCGCGCCGTCTCGAGCATATCCGTTTTCACTTCCTCTATCTTACGCTTCGCCTCGGCTATCTTCGCGGCAATATCGTTCTTTCGGCTGCCCGTAAGCACGGGGAGTATCGCCTCCCACCGCTTGATCGCCTTGTAGAGATCACCCTTCGCATAGAAGTCGCTCCCCTCGGCGAGGTTCTTCTCAAGGTCCTTCTGCACGCGTTCACGGTGCGCAATGATCTTTCCCTGCGCAGCGGCATCATCGGGGTTCATGGCGATGATCTCAGCAAGCGCCGCCATGGCATCGGCGAATTTCCCCTCCGCCTCGAACGCCTCGGCCTTCTTCGCATATTCCTCGGCGACCTTTATCTGCATCATCCGTTCCTTGACGCGGTAATTCTCCGGATCGAGCACGGCCGCCTTCTCGAAGGCCTTGTGCGCATCCGCATACCCGCCGCCCTTGAACGAGCCCTCACCGTCCGATTCGAGCGAGCGCACCGCTTTATCGATCTCGTATTTCACGCGCGTCATCTCGTTCTTTGCATTGTTATTATCAGGATTGAGCGAAAGCGCCTTGGCAAGCTCATCGCGTGCGGCGGCCCAGTCCCCTTTCTGTATGAGCGCAACGGCATTATTGTAGTTCTTATCTTCCTCTTCTTTTATGCGCTCTTCCGCCACCTGGATATATTCCCTGGCAAGTTCATTGGATGGGTCCTGTGCGAGCATCTCCTTCCAAAGGGCTATCGCCTCGCGGAAGCGCTTGCGCTTGAAGTGCGCGGCACCGGCCTCGAACTGCACGATGAGCGCATCCTCTTTCTCCTGCTTCTTCACTTCCGTATCGACCGCCTCAGCGACGGCACGCACCTCGGTGAGCACCCCGGCCGCATCGGTGAGATACCGGAACGATGTGTTCGTCATCTCATTGATGAGCTTCTTCGCATCCATGAAACGCCTGCCGTCAACGGCGCGTTTTACATCGGCATAGAGCGCGGGCATTTTCTCGACCGCGCGTATCTCGTTCACATAGCTTTTTGCCACATCGTCATTGGGCTCAAGGGCCAGCACCTCCTGGAACGTTTCGGCGGCCTTGCGGTACTCCCTCGCCGCCACATGCGCGAGCGCCGATTCCTTCCGGCGCGCGACCATTTCCACGGCCTTGGCAACGACCTTGCTGTACGCGTCCGCGATCGCCTTGTCTTCCGGGCTGAGCGATGATGCCTTCTCGTAATACTCGCGCGCGGTCGCATAATCGCCCTTTGCGAGCGCCTTTTCCGCTATCTGCGTGAACGACTTGAGCTTCGCATCCTTCTCGCGCTCGAGCATCTCGAAATATTCCTTCGCAAGCGCGCTCTTCGGGTCGAGCGACTTCGCCTCACGCCACGCGGCGGAAGCGGCGGTATAATTCCCCTCATCGAACGCCGCCTTCCCGCGGGCGAGCGCCGAATTCACTTTCTCTTTCCTGCTCTTATCTATCTCATCGAGCAGTGCGCGCGCCTCGTCATAATCCGGATAGATATCGAGCGCCTTGTTGAGATTGAGCACCGCACGTTCACGGTCGTTCTGCGCATACGCTTCCCTGCCGATGGTGAAATAGACCTGGGCGTTCTGGAGCTTCCCCTCATCCTCGGCGGCCTTCTTCGTCTTCGCAATGAGCTCCTCGACATCCTTTTTCTCTTTACCGTCGAAATAGGCGAGCGACTTCTCGTAGAGACCTATCGCCTTCGGGAAATTCTTCTTCGCGGCTTCCTGCCTGCCGTTCGCAACGAATTCACGGCCGGTATCACGGCGCTTATCGATCTCCGCCTGCCGTCCGAGCGAATCCTGTATCTTCCCCTTGAGCTCGCTGCTCTGAGCGTGCTCCGGGTCCATCATGAGCGCCATATCGACCTGCCTGAGCGCCTCCTCGAAATCGCCCTTCTCGAAGGAGTTCTGCGCCATGAGCCGATACTTCTCCCGCTCCTGCACCGCGAGCTTGCCGATCTGCGCGATATAGGTCTTCGCATCCGCGTTATCGGGATCGTTGCGGAGCACTTCGGAGAAAAGCGAGAGCGCGGTCGGGTAATCGTCCTTCTTCATCGCCGCAAGACCGTCCTGAATGAGCGCACGGGTGAGCTTCGCAAGGTCGTTCTTCGTACGGGCGATGCGCAGCGCCGCTTCGGCGTGGTTCTTATCCATCGAGAGCACCCGGCTCCACTGCGCTATCGCCTCGCGGTACCGCCGCGCAGAGTACAAGGTATCCGCCTGCGACATGAGCTTCTGTATCTCACCGAGCCGATCGGCAGCGGACGCCCCGCCGAAAAGATCGGAATAGAAGAGCGTAACGCCCACGGTATGCTTGAAGGGTGAAAGCACGTTGAAGATATCGAACGCGAAGGTGTAATCGAAACGGAACGCCTCGAAGGTGATCGCGCTCCCGGCGGAGATATTGCCGTCATTGTACGCCACGCACGCTTCGATGAGATCGATCGGTATCCAGCGCACACCGCCGGCGATGCCGAAATGCGTGTCCTGCAGGCGGAACGAGAGGCCGAGCGAAAGGATGAGCCGCTTATCGAAGAAGGACAGCGATTCAGAATTCATTATCATGAACGGCATATCCCAATTGGCGAACGGGGAAATGATGTTCTGCACCGAAAGCCCCGCATAGAAATTCCCGTATACGAAGCTTCCCGAAAGCCCGAAGTCCACCTCGAGGAAGCTCTCATTGGCGAAGGACTGATAATGCAGCTCGACCTCGCCGCCGACCGAAACATTGCTGTTGATCCGCCATGCGACCGACGGCGTGATAAGGTATGCCGCATAGCCGGTGAGCGTATCATCCGCGGCGGTGCGTCCGATGTTGAGGATATTCACGGTGGAGAACATGGAGAACACCGCGCCGATGACGATATCCTCCGAAAGCGTCCGCGTGAACGAAAGCCCGATAGGTATGTCCTCCGGCGTCAGAAAGAACGGCTTATACACGAAAGTCACATCGTTCTTCGGCATGAACACCATGACCGAGGGGTTATAGCGCATGCTTGCGCTTAACGGCATGAAATACGGCGATGCACTGCCCGCAAGCTGCCACGACGGGAACGTATCGATGAGATAGACCGCCGGTATCGGCTTCGCGTGAAGTGCGGCCGCTGACAGTGATATAATAAGGAAGAATCGGATACGGGCCATATGATGTATTATCGGAATTCGTGTCATCATAATTTATGCATCCTACTTTACCAGAAGTTTCCAGTAAATGCGCTTCGTGACGCCGTTGACGACCGAGGTATATGCCACCAGGTACAGCCCGCGCGTCGCAGGCGCCGTGACATTGTAGACGATGCTCACGCCGGGCACATCGGCTTTCCTGTTCTCGATGACCGAGCTCACGAGCTTTCCGCTCATGTCATAGATGCCGATGGACACCACGGAATTCGTCACCACTTCATAGTAGATATCGATGATCTCACCGCGCGCCGCCGGGTTCCTGCTGCTGAAGACGGATATGTTCCCGCCGTGCGTGACACCGCGCGCCTTCCTGGCAAGATCGCTGATGCGCGCCGTCTCGAACACGGATATCGGGAGATGGTAGACGCCGTCGCTCGTGCCGTCCGCATCGGAGAGTATCTTGTCGACGCCGAGGTACGCCTCGATGATATCCTCGCCCGCCGCGGTCGGTGTATAATCCGCCGTGTAATTGCCGCCGCCGGCGTAGACCACGAGAGGCGCCGCGCTGTTGCTTCCGCTCACGGTCACCGTTACGGCCGGCACCGCCGCCACCGTCGTCTTGTTGCGGAACGCATCATAGCCCTCGATGGTTATCTGCACGTTCGTGTTCACCGAACCCGGCCTGGGTGATGCGCTTATCACCGACGTGTTCTTATGCATATCGCCGGGCGTCACCGTCACCGTGAACACATTGGTCCCCGCAGGCGCTGTCGATGCAACGCCGTCCGAGGCGGTTATCGTCCACGAACCGGCACGGTAGAGCGCCATCGTGAAATCGAGATTGGTCGCATAGCCGTTGGTGAAATAGACGAACACCGTGCTGCCGAACGATATCCCTTCCGCCTTCGGCGTCGTCCCGTCGGGGGCGTTCATCGCACCGCCGAACGTCATCGATTTATACCCGTTGTAGAACGCCGCACGCGAATCATCCGGCGCGCAGGCCATCATCGTTATCTCGTTCGTATCGCCGGCGATCATCGTGTTCGAGCCGTATATCACGAAGTACGCCGCGTATTCGCCGATCGTGACCGATGAGGTATTGCTTGCCACGCCTCCATTATTGTCCCACACGGTGAACACGACGCTGAACGTGCCGCCGTTCGTGTACCGATGCGTCATGTTCGAGAACGATGCGCCGTTGGAGATGACGCCATCGCCGAATTCCCAGCGGAAATTCGTTATCCAGCCGTCAGCGTCCGTCGATGTATTCGTGAAATAATTGGTCACGAACGGAGATGCAGACGCCGCCGTCCGCACGAACGATGCTGTCGGGAGCTGATTGGAGATGACATACTGATTGCTCACCGTATTGCTGCCGAGCGTATCCCATACCGTGAGAACGACCCAGCATGTCGTCATCTGCGTGTACGTATGCGCGAAAGACGGGATGAACGAAGTATAATTCGTCGTATATCCATCGCCGAGATCCCAGAGCCAGTTCGTAATGGAGAGCGCCGATGTCGAAAGATCGGTGAACGTTATCGGCGTATAGGTATAGACATTCGTCTTATCCGATGTGAACGCCGCCGTGAGCGCCCCGTTCGACGCATAATTCGACCAGGTATTCGTATACGTCAGCCCAACGCCGTTGGATGTCACCACGGTGAGCTTCAACACGCCGTTCGTAAAGAGCGCGCTATTGAGGGCGAAACTCCACGGCGCCGTCGCTGCCGTCCAGCCGAAGAATGCATCGTTCGTGTACAGTACATTCGCCGTTATCGATGACCAGTTCTCATAGTTGGTACCGCGGATGTTAATCGTCCCTGCAATAACGCTGCCGTGCACGTAATTCGTCACCACCGATATCGGCGCACTGTTATCTATTATATTCGTCTGATACCATGTATTCGTCCTCGCGTTCGACGATACCCCGGCGAAGATGAAAATGTTAGTACCTTCAGACACCAGTGTCGATGCGAAGTTCGTCGCGAAATTCGTACCATTCGTGATGAGCGAGTACGCACCGCCGTTCGTCATCATATAAACCGCGGCAGGATCTATGCCGCTGAAAGCGTTCGTCGCATAGCCGATGAATGTGAGCGTACCGGTATTCGTGCCGAGCTGTGTGATATTCGTCTGCCGCACATCCGGCCCGATATTGTTAACCACGAACATCGTCGATGCACCGTTGGAGAGCATCCCCGCCCCGTTCGTCGTCGACACATATGCAAAGTATCTGCCGTCGGCGACTGCACCGCTGTTCCAATTGTTCGTGAACTCAGGATAATTCTGCATGCCGTCGATGTTCGCAACCGCACCTGCTGTGTTCGTTATCACGATGCGCGTACCGAATATGCCGCTCTGTGCATCATAGTTCGTGCCGCGGAATGTGAATATGCCCGACACATAGCTGCCTGAAGTAAAGTTAGTCAGCTGTACGAACGGCAGGGTCACATCGACGAAGTTTGTCTGGAAGTTCGTCGTCACATATCCATACTCATTACTTGCCACTGCGTAGAATACATTCGTGATCGGGAAACCGGCGACAATTATATTCGTCGTCCAGTTCGTCGTTGTCCCGCCGACAAAGCCATAACCGCTTGCTGCATTCGTACTGAAATAAACACCGGTCATCTCTCCAGAAACATTCGTCGCCAATCCCTGTAATGTGTACGGCGAATTTGTTATCCATACAAGCGGCACTGTATTTGTGATATAAACGAACGGCGTCGAGCCATTCGATACGTAATTTGACCAAGTATTCGTAGATGTGAGATTGACACCGTTCGATGTAACAAGTGTTAGTTTCAAGACACCGTTCGTGAACAAGCTGCTGTTGAGCATGAAATCCCACGGCGCGGAAGCATTCGTCCACGCATAGAACCCGTTGTTCGTATACAGCACATTCGCCGTGATGGACGACCAGTTCTCGTAGTTTGTACCGCGTAACACCACTGTGCTCGCGATCACGCTACCGTGGACATAGTTGGTGACAACCGATATCGGTGCGCTGTTATCGATGATATTCGTCTGATACCATGTATTCGTCCTGTAATTCGACGATACCGCAGCGAAAATGAATATGTTCGTACCTTCAGACACCAGCGTCGTTGCGAAATTCGTCGCAAAGTTCGTACCATTCGTTATGAACGAGTACGCACCGCCGTTCGTCATCATATATACCGTAGCAGGATCGATGCCGCTGAAAGCGTTCGTCGCATAACCGATGAATGTGAGCGTTCCGGTGTTCGTTCCAAGCTGCGTGACATTCGTCTGCCTGATGTCCGGCGCGATATTGTTCACCACGAACATAGTCGATGCGCCGTTAGAGAGCAGTCCCGCACCGTTCGTCGTCGACACGTATGCAAAGTATCTGCCGTCTACAAACGCCGTCGTATCCCACAAATTCGTAAATTCTCCGTTATTCTGTAATCCTGTAATATTAGCCGTTATCCCCGCGGCGTTTGTAATGAAAATCCTTGTCGCTGAGATCGACGACTGTGCGTCATGATTCGTTCCACGGAATGTAAAGACGCCTGACACATAACCGCCGGATGTGATATTCGTCAGAGTCGCATACGGCAAGGTCACATCAACCAGGTTCGTCTGGAGATTCGTTGTCACATACCCATACTCATTGCTCGCCACTGCGTAGAACACATTCGTTATCGGGAACGCGCTCACATCGACATTCGTTGTCCAATTTGTGTTGCCGCTTGCTAGATTGAAGAGCGTCGTCGCATTCGTCGAGAACCAGACTCCGGCAACCTGACCGACGGCATTGCTCGCCCAGCCCTGTACTGCATACGTGGCGTTGGTTATCCATGTCATCGCGACTGCCGGGTTTGTGATCGCAAGTGTAGGCCCAGCGTTCGATACGTAGTTCGACCATGTGTTCGTGAATGTGAGATTGACACCGTTCGATGTAACAAGCGCCAGCTTCAGCACGCCGTTCGTGAACAAGCCGCTGTTGAGTGAGAAATCCCACGGGGCAGTTGCCACAGTAGCCCCATAGAATCCATCATTCGTATACAGCACATTCGCCGTGACAGCCGACCAGTTCTCATAGTTCGTGCCGCGAATGTTGATGCCACCCGCTATCACGCTGCCGTGGACATAGTTGGTGACCACCGATATCGGCGCACTGTTATCTATTATATTCGTCTGATACCATGTATTCGTCCTGAAATTCGACGATACCGCGGCGAATATGAACAAGTTAGTGCCTTCTGACACCAGCGTCGAGGCGAAGTTAGTCGCGAAGTTCGTGCCGTTGGTGATGAGCGAGTACGTGCCGCCATTGGTCATCATATATACCGCAGCAGGATCGATGCCGCTGTATGCATTTGTTGCATAGCCCGCGAATGAAAGGATACCGGCATTGGTCCCGAGCTGTCCGATATTTGTCTGAATAATTTGCGGCAGCAAATTATTCACCACGAACATAGTCGATGCGCCGTTGGAGAGCATCCCTGCCCCGTTCGTCGTTGATACATACGCAAAATATCTGCCGTCGGCGACCGCAACGCTGTTCCAATTATTCGTGAACTCCGGATAATTCTGCATGCCGTCGATGTTAGCAACCGCACCAGCCGTGTTAGTTATCACGATGCGCGTGCCGAATATGCCGCTTTGAGCATCGAAGTTGGTGCCGCGGAAGGCGAACACGCCCGACACATAACCGCCGGATGTGATATTCGTCAATTGCGCATACGGCAGTGTCACATCAACCAGATTCGTCTGGAAATTCGTCGTCACATACCCGTATTCATTGCTTGCCACGGCGTAGAATACATTCGTGATCGGGAATGCTGAGACATCGACATTCGTTGTCCAATTCGTATTGCCGGAAGCAAGGTTATACAATGTCGTCACATTCGTCGAGAACCATACTCCAGTAACTTGACCGACGGCATTGCTCGCCCAGCCCTGCACCGCATACGTCGCATTCGTTATCCACACCATCGGCGCAGGATTCGTGAACGATATCGTAGGCCCGGCATTCGATACATAGTTCGACCATGTATTCGTATACGTGAGATTGACGCCGTTCGATGTGACGAGTGCAAGCTTCAAGACCCCGTTCGTGAACAAGCCGCTGTTGAACGAAAAATCCCACGGCGCAGTTGCCGCTGTTGCGCCATAGAATCCATCGTTCGTATACAGCACATTCGCCGTTATCGACGACCAGTTCTCATAATTCGTACCGCGTATGTTTATCGTGCCCGCGATAACGCTGCCGTGCACGTAATTCGTCACCACCGAAGTCGGCGCACTGTTATCTATTATATTCGTCTGATACCATGTATTCGTCCTGAAATTCGACGATACCGCGGCGAAGATGAACAGATTCGTGCCTTCCGTGACCAGCGTAGTATTGAAATTCGTCGCGAAGTTCGTGCCGTTGGTGATAAAGGCGTAAGTGCCGAGGTTCGTCATCATGTACACCGCGGCAGGATCGATGCCGCTGAAAGCGTTCGTCGCATAGCCGATGAAAGTAAGCGTGCCGGTATTCGTTCCAAGCTGAGTGATATTTGTCTGCCTGATATCCGGAGCGAGATTGTTCACCACGAACATAGTCGATGCGCCGTTGGAGAGCATCCCTGCCCCGTTCGTCGTTGATATGTATGCAAAATATCTGCCGTCAGCGACACCTGCCGAATTCCAATTGTTCGTTAACTCCGGATAATTCTGCATACCGTCGATATTCGCAACCGCACCGGCTGTGTTCGTAATGATGACCCTCGTACCGAATATGCCGCTCTGAGCATCATAATTCGTGCCGCGGAATGTGAATATGCCGGACACATAGCCGCCTGATGTTATGTTCGTCAGCTGCGCGAACGGCAAGGTCACATCAACCAGGTTGGTCTGGAAATTCGTCGTCACATAGCCATACTCATTGCTCGCCACTGCGTAGAACACATTCGTTATCGGGAACGCGCTCACATCGACATTCGTTGTCCAATTCGTGTTGCCGCTTGCTAGATTGAAGAGCGTCATCGCATTCGTCGAGAACCAGACGCCGGTAATCTGACCGACGGCATTGCTTGCCCAGCCCTGCACTGAATACGTGGCGTTGGTTATCCATGTCATCGCGGCTGCAGGGTTCGTGAACGATATCGTAGGCCCGGCATTCGACACATAGTTCGACCACGTATTCGTGAAAGTCATACCGACACCATTCGATGTCACAAGTGCCAGTTTCAGCACGCCGTTCGTGAACAAGCCGCTGTTGAGCGCGAAATCCCACGGCGATGTCGCCGCAGTAGCACCATAGAATCCGTCGTTCGTATACAGCATATTCGCCGTTATCGATGACCAGTTCTCATAGTTGGTACCGCGTATGTTTATCGTGCCCGCGATTACGCTGCCGTGCACATAATTCGTCA